>CAYQOI010000192.1:0-6828 GCA_964419085.1 uncultured Cytophagia bacterium
CATTTTCAAAACTCAACCGGACACTCATGATCCTGTTTATTAAAAAGATTCCTCCTGAATGGCAAATGCCGCGGGCCTCTCGCTTTTCGCCCGGACTTTTTGGCGTCGGGGTCCTCCTCCCGCGCGAGTTTAGGTTCAACTGGAAAAATTAGTTGATATTTAAACATTCAGGTCTTAAGTTAGAATGAAATGCAGTGGAACGAGTGGATCTGTTTTCAGATAGGTCGACCCACTTCACACATCTGAAAAAAAATCAAAACTGCGACAAGAGTGCCGGTACCGCGGTTCCGGTAAGATTTCGGCGGCTTTTTCGTCTCTGACACGCCGGCAAGCGCGCATGTGCTTGCTGTCCCGGTCCGAATGAGGGGGCGAGACGAGACAACACCCCAAGCCAAGGTGAAGACGATGAAAGAGATTTCCCGGGAGGAACGCTCCGATGCCACGCTGAGAATTCTATCGAGCTGGGGAGCCATCGCAGGCGTCGCGGTTTTAGGCGTCTATTTCATCGGGTTCATGATCTATCATTCCCTGGTGCCCACGGCTGTCTCGGGTTGGCTGCTCACCCAAATAAGTAACCACTTTGCTGCGACCATCGGCGTGCCCCTTTCAGGCATCTCTGCGGCTTGCGTGGTCCTCGTCCTCAAGACCACGGCCGGGCCCATCGAATTCGAGGTCTTCGGCCTCAAATTCAAAGGCGCGGCAGGGCCGGTGGTGCTGTGGGTGTTTTGTTTTCTCTCCATGGTACTGGCCCTCTATCTCCTCTGGGATATGTAGCCCTCTTCCTCAAAACCATGCAAAACACTTTTCCCATTCTGGAATTCGACCCCCACGACAACGCGCTCATCCGCCCCGAACATGTCGTCAAACAGAGCGGTGCGCCGGAACGCTGTGTGCTCTGCTTTTTCCAGGACGTCTTGAACAACTTGAGCAAACAGCCTTCGGTGCGAAAATTCAAGACGCTCAAGAGCGAAATCGGCAGTCACCCGGTTTATGAGATGGAAAGCGGGGGCAGAACACTGGCGGTGTTCCACCCGGGAGTCGGCGCGCCGTTGAGCGCTGCGCTGTTCGAGCAAGTTATCGCAATGGGGTGTCGCAAGTTCGTGGCTTGCGGCAGCGCCGGTGTGTTGGACAGTTCCATCGAGATGGGAGATCTCATGGTGCCCACCGCGGCCGTTCGAGATGAAGGCACGTCCTATCACTACCTGCCGCCCGGGCGTGAAGTCAAACCCGGGGCTGCTGCGCTTGAAGCGATCGAAGAAACGCTTCAAAACCAACAGGTGGACCACCTGCTCACCAAGACCTGGACCACCGATGCCATCTACCGGGAGACGCCCGCCAAGATCTTCCGGCGCAGGGCCGACGGGTGTCTGGCGGTGGAAATGGAAGCCGCAGCGCTTTTCGCGGTGGCACAATTTCGGGAAGTTGAACTCGCCTACCTGCTTTACGCGGGTGACGACCTCGGCGGCAAGAAATGGAAATCCCGCGGCTGGACCAAAAACCGCGAGGTCAGAGAACGCCTGTTCTGGTTGGCGGTGGAAGCCGCGCTCGCGATGTAGACTGCGGCGGGTCTCACTCCGGCTTGACAATCACCCCGCTATTTCGCCGCCCATTCATCTTCACCGTAATGGGGTTCTCGAAGCGCAAATGTTTGATGTACTTCATTTGCTCGCAGACGGGCCGCTGCTGTAGCCAGTCCCAATCCACAAAACTTTCATCATCGGCATGGATGGTAAAATAGCCCACCATGAAAGAGGTCAGGTTGTGAAAGAAATGCGAGCCCTGGGAAGGAGCCACGTTCATATCTTTGAACCCCGCTTCCACGATGACGCGCGCGCCCGCGATCTGTTCCCACCTCACCGGCACACCCAGCATGGGATCCAGAGACCCCCAGCGTCCTAACCCGATGAGCAGGTACGGCCGACCTTGCTGCAGAAGCTTGGTGTTGAGCACGCTGACTTCGCTGGCGACATCCCGGGTTTTCAGGCGGTCAAAACGTTCGGGGTCGACAAAAACGATGTCATAAATGTTGTCGATGAGGCCGTTGCCCAAAACCATCTTGCTTTTGCAGATGAGCGCAGAATCTTTCGTTCCGTCGACGTCCAGAACATCGAACTCATGCTGCAGAGCCAGCGGCCGCATCTGCAGGAGACCGAATTGCTTGGGCTCGTTTTTGGGAACCGACAGATTCACGGCAAACTCGATCTCCACCGGCGCGCCCATGGACCAGCTCCCCATTTCCAGCAACAAATCGAGAATCTCTGACAACGGGAAAAGCCGGTGCTTCAGTATCGGGGCGAACGTCACCAACCGGTACCCCTGTCTCGAGATGCCGTCGTAGACGGTGTGGTTTTCGTGAGAATAGGTTGACCCCACGAATCTCAACGTGCCGTCTCTCTCCGCAGTGTCGAGATCACATTTTTGAATCGTGTCGTCGTCTGAGTTTGGTGCATCCCCGAGATAGCCATGCAGGTTGAGCGCGTAAAAGCTCTGCTGGCTGTTTCGCAGCGTCTCCTCCACCGTGGAAAACTGCGGGATCAGGTTGGGGTACTTCGGGCAAAACTTGACACTGTTGCCGCCATCCACCACGGTTTTCCCCAAACCCAGCGCGACCGAGGCGATGCCGTCTTTGGACCTCTGCGGTCCCACCGGATAAAAGTTGTTGGATTTCGCCACCCCGGCAAAATCCGGATAAAAGCGATGCTGGTGTCTGACCCCCACCAGTTTCTGGACCACCACCGCCATCTTTTCTTCCTCAAGGCGATAAGAGGTTACCTGAAAATACTGCTTGGCGCTCTGATAAAACGTGGACGCGTAAACCAGTTTAACCGCTTTCAGCAGTTGGTCCAACCTCACCCGAATGTCCACGTGATTGTTGGGCAACATGTAGGTGCGATAGACGCCGGCAAACGGGTAGTATTGCGAGTCCTCCATCAGACTGGAGGAACGCACGGCCAGCGGGATCTTGATGATCTCCAGAAAGGTCTCCAGCTTCTCCAGCGCCTCCTCCGGAAACTTCCTGGCCGCAAGGAAACGCCGGTTGATCTCCGCATCGTCGTCGGAATTCAGGGCGAAACTGAGGAGGTCGTTGTCGGTCAAGAACTGATCGAACACCTCCGTGCCCAGCACCACCGCAGGCGGGATAAAAATCTTCACATCCCTGAACTTGTCGGTGATTTTGTAGTTGTAAATCAGCTTGCTGATGAAACTCAGGCCGCGCGCTTTTCCGCCCAGCGAACCCCGGCCGATGCGGGCGAAACTGGTGAGCGGATAAAAACTGTCCCGGGCAAAGTCGTTGATGATGCCACGCTGCCGCACCCGGCGGTACTCCTGGAGCGACGAGATCAGCAGCTCGCGCAGACCCTGAACCGACGAGAAATCCGATAATTTCCTCGGGCGCAATTTGTTAGCCAACCAGAACTCGGTCCTCGCCTTCAGCCACTTGGAAAAATGATTTCTCTCGCTGTGGTACTCGATGCTTTCATCCGGCACGACCTTCAGTTGTTCTTCCAGGGTGTGCAGGTCGTGAGCACGCCCCACCTCCCGTCCGTCTTTGGTTCGAAAAACAAAATCGCCGAAGCCGAAATTGTCCAGCATAAACTGCCGCAGGTCGTTCAGCAGGGTGGGCGAATCTTTCAGCAGGAAAGAGGCTCCCACCGCGTGAGCCTTTTTCTCATTCTCCGCCTTGCTGGAATGCAGGAGAATGGGAATGTCCTCGTGCTGCTGTTTAACCGCGCGCGCGAATTTCAGCCCCGCCTCGGGGTCATCCTTGCCTTCACGCATGAAATCGACATCTGAGATGACGCCCAAAATGAAGTCCTTGTACTTCGAAAAATAGTCCCAGGCCTCCTCGTAGTTGGTGCAGAGCAGAATCTTCGGCCGCGCGCGCATGCGCAGAAACTTGTGCGACAGGTTGATCCCTTCCGAGATCAACCGCTGCGCCTGTTTAAACAGTTCCAGATAGATGATGGGCAGAAAAGAGGAGTAGTACTGCACCCGGTCTTCGATCAAAATGATCGATTGCACGCCTACCATGCGGGTGTCGTGATCGACGTTGAATTTGTCTTCCAGATATTTGATGATCCCGATGATGAGCCGAAAGTCGCCCTGCCACACAAAAACCTGGTCGAAAGCCGAGGCGTCGTGGTACAAGAGCAGCTCGGAAAGCTCCCGCTGGTCGTAAGCCAGCAGCACCACGGGGATGTTCAGCTCCAGTTCCCGCACCAGCTTGGCAAACGTGTGCACCGACATGTCTTCGATGTGCAGCGTCGTGATGATCAGGTCGAAACGCTTTTCCTGCTTCGCCAATCGGATCGCTTCCTCGCCGCTGGAAACGCGGTAGAGCTCCGGCGCGTGGCTGAGGTTGAGCCCCTGGTACTCCTCCCGCAAAAGCTCGTACAGCCGCCCGTCTTCTTCGAACAGGAACAGGTCGTAAAGACTCGATACCAGTAAGATATTGCGCACCCGAAACTGCATCAGGTTTTGAAAAACCTGAAACCGCGAGCCGTAGCCTTGTTCGAGCCAGTAGGGATTGAATCCTTTTTGGGCTTTCTTTTCTTCCATCTCTTGCCACCCTGAAATAAAAAATCGGAGTGAAGCCACTTCACTCCGATTTAACGTTTAACCGGCCCAGAGGTTCAGACTACACCCTGGTCCATCATCGCGTCGGCCACCTTCAGGAAGCCCCCGATGTTGGCGCCGACCAGGTAGTTGCCCGGCTTGCCGAACCGTTCTGCGGTCTCCACACACGTCTTGTGGATGTTCTTCATGATCTGGTGCAGCCGTTTGTCCACTTCCTCGCGCGGCCAGGGCAAACGCATACTGTTCTGCGACATCTCCAGGCCCGAGACCGCCACACCGCCGGCGTTGGCCGCCTTCGCCGGACCGTAGAGAATGCCCGCGTCCTCGAAGAGCTTCACGCCGTCCAGGGTCGTGGGCATGTTGGCGCCTTCGCACACCAGCCGGACGCCGTTGTTCAGCAGGTTTTGCGCGTCCTTGCCGTTGATCTCGTTTTGTGTGGCGCTCGGAAATGCACAGTCCGCCTTGTGGTCCCACAGCGGATTGTGGTCTGCCGCGGGGTCTGCCGGGGTGTAAACCACATCCGGGTACTTCTCCGCGTACTCCTTGATGCGTCCGCGGCGGATGTTCTTGAGCTGTTTCACGAACTCCAGTTTCTCCTGCGTGATCCCCGCTTCATCGTAGATAGAACCGCTGGAATCGGAAAGAGTCACCACTTTGCCGCCGAGTTGGATGATCTTCTCGGCGGTAAACTGCGCGACATTTCCACTCCCGGAAATCAGACAGGTCTTTCCTTCCAGCGTCTCCCCGCGGGTGGCCAGCATCTCCGCGGCGAAATAGACCGAGCCGTAGCCGGTGGCTTCCGGCCGGATGAGTGAGCCGCCCCAGTTGAGCCCCTTGCCGGTCAACACGCCGGTGAACTCGTTGCGCAGCCGCTTGTACTGTCCGAACAAAAAGCCGATTTCCCGGCCGCCCACACCGATATCGCCGGCGGGCACGTCGGTGTGCGGGCCGATGTGCCGAAAAAGCTCGGTCATGAAGCTCTGGCAGAACCGCATGACCTCCGCGTCGCTCTTCCCTTTCGGGTCGAAATCGGATCCACCCTTTCCGCCTCCCATCGGGAGCGTAGTCAGGCTGTTCTTGAACACCTGCTCAAAAGCCAGGAACTTCAAAATCCCCAGATTGACCGACGGGTGAAAGCGCAGGCCCCCTTTGTATGGCCCGATCGCGCTGTTCATTTCGATGCGAAAGCCCCGGTTGACCTGGATTTCGCCGCGGTCGTCTACCCACGGCACACGAAACATGATCACGCGCTCGGGCTCCACCAGGCGTTCGAGAATCTTGGCGGCACGGTACTCCGGATGACGCTCCAGTACCAGTTCCAGAGAGTCTGCCACCTCCTGCACTGCCTGGTGAAACTCCACTTCGATGGGATTTTTAGCTTTGACCTGCGCGATCAACTCTTCGACGTAATCAGACATGAAACTCCTCCAGAGTTAAAATCCTGCAAGAATATGCACACTAACACGACAAAACAAAAACAGCGTGACAAACAATATGCCAAAGAAAAAACGCTCGACAGAAAACCGCTGTGCGTAAGTCGCATTTTTTCAAGATCGAATGAACTGCGACAGACCGCTCCCAGCGAGACTTTTCCCGAAATTGGGAATTTCACCACCCGCTTTCCTAAACCTGGGAAGAGAAACCGCGGCTATTTCCGGCTGGATGAAAAGTCCACCTTGGGCGCTTCCTGCGCTTCAGGGCTCGCCTGAAAGTACGGCCGGTTCTGAAACCCGAACACTCCGGCCAGCAGATTGGTCGGAAATGTACGGATCTCTTTGTTGTAAGCCTGCACCGCCTGGTTGAACCGCCGCCGCTCCACCGCGATGCGATTCTCCGTGCCGGCCAGCTCATCCTGCAAACGAATGAAATTCTCGTTGGCTTTGAGCTCCGGGTAGCGCTCGATGACCACCATCAGCCTGCCGAGCGCGGCACCCAACTGCCCCTGCGCCTGTTCGAACTGCTGGAAGAGCTGCGGATTCTTCAACACCTCACCGGCATTGATCTGCGGTCGGGTGGCGTTGGCGCGCGCCTGAATGACGGCTTCCAGGGTCTCGCGTTCGTGGCTGGCGTACCCTTTCACCGTCTCCACCAGATTGGGGATCAGGTCCGCGCGGCGCTGGTACACGTTCTGCACCTGCGCCCACGACGCGTTGATCTGCTCGTCGTACGACACCAGCTTGTTGTAGGTGCCCTTCACCGAGCTGTACACGAAAACAGCGAAAAGAATCAGCGCGATGCCGATCCCGATCG
>CAYQOI010000193.1:0-6792 GCA_964419085.1 uncultured Cytophagia bacterium
GCTACGCCTTACGACAAGAAAGGCGACTACCACTACGATGTGATTTCCGCGTTCATCAAGAGCGTGCGCGGCTCCGACCCGGATGCCGCGCTCTACTGGCTGGCCCGCATGATCGAAGCCGGCGAGGATCCCAAGTTCATCGCCCGCCGCCTGATCATTCTCGCTTCGGAAGACATCGGGAATGCCGATCCGCTGGCCCTGGTGCTCGCCACTTCCGCGTTTACCGCGGTGCACTACATCGGGATGCCGGAAGCGCGAATCGTGCTGGCGCAGGCGACCACCTACCTGGCCAGTGCGGCGAAGAGCAACGCCTCCTACAAGGCCATCGAGGCCGCCCAGCGGGAGGTCCGGTCCAATCCCCCGGAACCCGTGCCGCTGCATTTGCGCAACCCGGCTACAAAACTGATGGAGAAAGAGGGCTATGGGGCCGGCTACCGCTATCCCCACGATTTCGACGCGCACTTTGTGGAACAGCTTTACCTCCCGGGAAAATTGCGGAACCATATTTTCTACCGGCCCACTGAGATGGGAGCAGAAAAGGAGCTCAAAGAAAGGCTCGAGCGCTTGTGGAAAAAGTATGGGAAGACAGCTCAGGACGTACCGCTGGAGGAGGACGACCAGACCCAAAATGGAACAAAACGTTAGATTTTAAGTGTTTATCTAAAACGTCGGTCCTCTGAATTCTGAACTGCGAAAAGCATGCTGTCGGTTGTCTCAAGAGTTGTCGTCTGGATTGTCGCCCTTCCTCTGCTCTCATCTCCTCTTTTTGCACAACACCAGGCCGACTCCGACACCTCCAAAATTCCGCTCAAACGTGTGCTCTCGGATACGTCCGGTGGGCTGAAACGGATCGCCAACCCGCCGCCTCGTGCACTCGAAGGCCGTCCGTCGACTTCAAGGCGCGACGTGCAACCCGCCCGGGTGGGCATCGACTCATCCGTGACCTATTCCGCCCGCTACATCGAGAGCCTCAGGAGTGAATCTACGATTCATCTCATCGGAGACGCTCAGGTCAAGTACAAAAACGTCACGGTCAAGGCCGGGAAAATCACGATCTTGTGGGACAAGAACCTGCTGATCGCCGAAGGGCTGCCGGACTCGACCAACGGTCTCGCCCCCGATTCGGTGAAAATCGATAAGTCTACCCTGCCTGTTTTTTCCGACGGCAAGGAAACCATGGTGGGCGAACGGATGGAGTACAATTTCAAAAGCGAGAAGGGACGGATCCTGCGCGGGCGAACCGCGTTTCAGCAGGGCTACTACCAGGGCGATGCGGTCAAACGCGTTGCGCCGGAGGTGTTCAACGTTCTCAACGGGCGATACTCCACTTGCGACAAGGCCGAGCCCCATTACCACTTCCGGGGCAAGAAGATGAAGGTGATCGTAGGGGACAAAGTGATCGCAAAGCCGGTTATTTTTTTCATCGGCAAGATCCCGGTGGCCATCCTTCCTTTCGCGATGTTCTCCACCAAGGAAAATGGGCGCCAGTCCGGACTGATTCTGCCGCAATTCGGCAGCAGCCCGGAAGAGGGGCGCTTCCTGCGCAATCTCGGATTCTACTGGGCCACCAATGATTATATGGACATGCGCTTCACGCTGGATTTCTTCGAACGCACCGGCATTCTATTTCGGACGCACATGAACTACGCGTTGCGCTACAACTTCACCGGTTCGTTTTCCGGCTCCTTTACCCGCAAGGATTTCGCCAATCGCAGCGAGCGGCGTTGGAATCTGAACATCAACCACAACCAGCAGCTCGGCGAGAGCGCGAGTCTGAGAGTCAACGCAAGCTTTGTGAGCAACAACAACTTTTACCGGGAATTGAGCAGCAACCGTCGCCAGGTTTTGCGCCGCCAGCTCGTCTCCAACGCGACGTTCAACAAGAGCTGGGGCCAGGGCAAAAACAGTCTGGTGGTGAATCTGAAGCGCACAAAGGATCTGGAGACCGGCAGCGATCTCATCACGCTTCCCAATCTGCAGTTCACCCACAACCAGAGCGCGCTGATCCCCTTCAAGAAAGACGAGAGCGGCCGTACCAAGAAGGAGCCCCGGTGGTTCAACTTCATTCAGTACCGTTATCGCGGGTTGGTGCTGAACACGGTGCGAAAGGACAGCAGCAACGACCCGGACGCGGAGGTGAATCGCCGCGCGGAGCACGATTTGACGCTGACGTTCACCAGTCCCAAAAAGATCTTCGGCTGGTTGAGCCTGACCCAGAGCCTGGTTTACGACGAAGACTGGTTCGACCGCACCAAGACCTTCAAGCTGGACACCCTGACCAACCGCATCGAGTCGTCGAAAGACGTGGGATTTGCCGCCCGGCACCTGTTCCGCTACTCTGCGTCCGCGAGCACGAATCTGTTCGGGACGTTTTTCCCCCACATCGGCGCGATTCGGGCGTTCCGCCATAAGATGACGCCGTCGATTTCCTTTATCTACCAGCCCGATTTTTCCAGCGGTTTTTGGGGCTACTACCAGACTGTGCGAGACACCACGGGCAAAGAGATTTTGAAGGACCGGTTCGCCGGCAGTGGCGCGCGCGCCACGCCGAGAGGCGAACAGTTGAGTCTGAGCTATTCGCTCAACAATCTGTTTCAGATGAAGCTGGGTGAAGGAGACAAGGAGAAGAGGATCGACCTGTTCAATCTCGATTTCAGCGGGGGCTACAATTTTGCGGCGGATAGTTTGAACTGGCAGAATCTGAACACCCGGTTTCGGGCCACGCCCAGGCGCAACCTGAACGTCAGCATGAGCATGACGCACAGCTTTTACGACACCGATGACAAGGGGCGCACCATCAATCGCCTTCTTTTCAACAAAGGGAGTTTCCTGAATTTTCTGAGATTGACCAGTTTCCGCTTCGACGCGCGGTGGACGCTCAGCGGCCGCAAGAGCACCCCCGCTCCGGCCGTGGCTGAGTCGGAGCGGGGTGCACCACAGGACCTGGCCGACCTCGATCCGCTGGGGTTGGGACCCACTGGTGAATCGGAAGACGGCTTTTCACCGGAAGGCGCATTCTCCGCGCTGGACCGCCCGTGGCGCGCCACCATTTCCTTTTCTTACAGCCTCAACCGATTCAATCCTCTGAACCCCAGCCGCAGCGCCTATATCGATCTCTCCAACATGGAGGTTCAGCTCACCCAAAAGTGGCGCATCGGATATAAAATGCGGTACGACATCGAGCGCAGCGAAATCGCGGACCAACGCATCTCCTTTTACCGCGACCTGCACTGCTGGGAAGCCCGGTTCGATTGGAATCCCAAAGGAATCGGGAAGGGGTTTTATTTCAAGATCAATATCAAAGCCGGGCATTTGCGGCAGGTCAAAGTGGAACGTCGAGGCGGAACCACGAGCATTTTCAGGCCGTTTTGATGTGCCATAGATCGGAAGTCCCTGCGGCTGGACGCGGCGTGTTGCGCCGGAACTTTTGTGTTGCTTTTGCAACACCAAAAGGCTATATTATTTAGTTTTGAAAGTCTCTTTTTTCTGGAAAACTACATGGCTCGAATTATTGCGATCGCAAACCAAAAAGGGGGAGTGGGAAAAACCACCACCGCGGTCAACCTGTCCGCGTGTCTCGCTGTTGCGGAGCACCCCACCCTTTTGGTGGACATCGACCCCCAGGCCAATTCCACAAGCGGCCTAGGCTTCGATCCCAAAAAGCTCTCCAAAAGTACCTACGAGGTGATCATCGAAGGACTCGACATCAATGAGGCGGTCCTTTCGACGAGCCTGAAGTATCTGGATATTTTGCCTTCAACCGTACGCCTGGCCGGCGCAGAAGTGGAGTTAGTCAATGCGCTGTCCCGGGAGCAGAAGCTCAAGGGCCCTCTGGCGTCTCTGAGCAAAGACTACGCCTACGTCTTCATCGATTGCCCGCCGTCTCTGGGTCTGCTGACCATCAACGCGCTCACCGCAGCGGATTCGGTGTTGATCCCGATTCAGTGCGAATACTACGCGCTCGAAGGGCTGGGACAGCTTTTGAACACCATTCGCCTGGTGCAGAAGCATTTGAACACGAATCTGGTCATCGAGGGTGTGCTCCTCACCATGTTCGACAGCCGGTTGAACCTTTCCCGCCAGGTGGCCGAAGACGTCAAGCGCTATTTCGATGACAAGGTGTACCAGACGGTGATCGACCGCAACGTGCGTTTGAGCGAGGCGCCCAGCTACGGCAAGCCCATCATTCTCTACGATGCCATCTCGAAAGGGTGTGAAAACTACATGAATCTGGCCGAGGAGTTCTTGCGCAATGGCCGCGACTAGGCGATTGGGAAAGGGTTTAGGCGCGCTCATCCCCGAGATTTCACCCGAGGACGAGGATAGAAGCGGGCGGATTCGGGACGTGGATGTCTCGGCGGTCATGCCTAATCCATTTCAACCACGAGAGAACTTCGACCCGGTGGCGCTGGAGGAACTGAAGCAGTCCATTCGGGAAAACGGCGTGATCCAGCCCATTACCGTGCGAGAGGTGGATTCGGGATACGAGCTCATCGCGGGAGAAAGGCGTTTGCGCGCCGTACGGGACCTGGGCATGCAAAGCGTGCCCGCGTTCGTGATGGATGTCCAGAGCGACGAGGAAATGATCGAGCTTTCCCTCATCGAAAACATCCAGCGCGAGGATCTGAACCCCATCGATGAAGCCAATGGGTACCAGACGCTGATAACCAAATGCCACCTGACGCAGGAGGAGGTCGCGAAGAAGGTGGGCAAAGAGCGCTCTACCATTGCCAACGCGTTGCGCATATTGAAGCTGCCGGAGATAATTCAACAGAGCCTGGTCGAAGGCGAGATCACCGCGGGTCACGCGCGCTCTTTGTTGGCGCTGCCCACCGAAAGCGAGCAGATCGCGGTGTGGAAAAAAATCGTGCGCGACCGGATTTCTGTGCGGCAGGTCGAGCGTCTGGTCAAAGGCAAAAAGTCTCCGGTCAAGAAGGCCAAGAAAACCGTTCGAGCGACCGATAACCCATTCTTGAGGGAGGCCGAGGACAAAATCCGGGGCATCCTGGGAACACAGGTCAGGGTGATTGCCAACAGCAAAGGCTCCGGAGGCAAGATCGAGATCGAATACTATTCCAGCACCGACATCGAGCGCATTCTGGATTTGTTGGAGCGGATATAGTTTTTAAGAGTTCGTAACGTGGGAGAAAGCGCTTGATTTTTACCAAAATTGTTTTTAAATTGCTGCCTCTTTGGGCGTACGAGGTGCGGACTACACTGTAAGGAGTTGTTTTACAGGGGCTTATGCCAACACAAAAGAGACGAGCGAAAACCATTTCGATTCTGGTTGTGCCGGAAGACAAATCGGAGCCGTACAGCTTCCGGATCAAAACCAACATCGTGAAGGTGCTTTACGTGCTGGGCGTTCTCCTGGTAATCCATATTGTGGCGGGTGCGGTTTTTTACTGGAAGTACGCCAATCTGCATGCCTATAACAAATCCCTTCTGACTCAAAACCATCAACTGCGCGAAGACAACAAACGCGTGATCGAATTGGCGCAACAGTTCAACGCGCTGGAGCAGGATATGCGTAAGGTTCGCAATCTGTTGGGTGTGGACCGGAACACTCTGGCTCAAGCGGGACTGGATGTGAACAAATACGAGCCTTCTTTGCTTGCGGATAGGATCGTGCCCGCGGCCAAGACCGAGGTGCCGCCGCCTTTCCGGCTGGCCGCTGCAAACTCGCATCACTATTTGATGCCGGCGAAAAATCGGTCCCGCACTTTGCCTGAGAACATCCCGAGTTTGCTGCCTGTGAAGGGGTTCTTGACGCAGGACTTTCAGAGCGACGGGTGGTTTAGCCCCCGGACCCATTCCGGCATTGATATCGTTGCGAAGAAGGGCACAGTCATCCGTGCGGCGGGAGCAGGCGCGGTGATTTTTGCAAACTGGACCTACGATCTGGGAAATCTTATCATCATCGATCACGGCGGCGGTATCCTGTCGTATTATGGGCACAATCAGAGAATCTTGGTGCCGGAACGGAGTTACGTCAAAAAGGGAGAGCCTATCGCGTTGCTGGGTAGTTCCGGCAAGAGCTCGGGCCCGCACCTGCACTTCGAGATCTGGAAGGATGGCGTACCCGTCGATCCCAAAGAATTCATTCTCGCCTTCAGCGAGAACATCACCGCAAATTAGCTGAATACTGAGGTCGATATGCTTGGGAAAAAGACGTTTGAAGAAGCTGGTGCGAGCGGAAACTTGAACACGATCATCGGCAAGGGGTCCTCTTTTGAGGGCACGTTGAAAGTCCAGAGCACGTTGCGGGTAGACGGGAAGATCAAGGGCAAGGTGACCACCAGTGATTCGCTGGTCGTCGGTAAAGACGGCGACATCAACGGGGAGGTCAGGGTGCGCAATGCCATTATCGGCGGCAAGCTCAAAGGGAAGCTGATCGCTTCGGGGAAAGTGGTGCTGGAAGCCAACTCGGTTTTCGACGGCGAACTGGAGACGTCAAAGTTGGTGATCGACGAGGGGGCGACTTTCGAGGGCAATTGTTCCATGGGTGCGGGGAAGAAGGAGAAGGACGACTCGAAGGGGGATTTTAAAAGTAGCGTCTCTGCGATTCTAGAGCAGAAAGGGGAGGCGAGAGAGGCAAATATCTCAAAATGACGTGGAGAAAAAGCCGGCGGAGTCCCGGAAAGAGTTTACTGCGGCGCGATATCTCGATCTGGGATTCAGATTTGCTCTTGCGATTTTGATTTGTGTGGGAGGTGGGTACTGGCTCGACACAAAGATACATACGACGCCCTTGTTTTGATTCTGGGATTGTTGCTGGGCGCGACCTCCGGG
>CAYQOI010000194.1:0-6744 GCA_964419085.1 uncultured Cytophagia bacterium
GGATAACATCCGTGTAGTGCTTAGAATAAGTCAGGTTGTCTGGTTTTGAGGGTCAAATTCATGTTGAGAGGTTGAAAGGGCCGAATATGTTTTCAATCAGGGGCTTTCTGGTGACCGTCATCCTGGGTGTGCTGGCCGCGGTCATCTATTTTGAGTGGTTTCCGCAATATGCTCCCACGGCTTCACTGGATCTAAAGTACGATCGTGACCAAATCATTTCTCTGGCGCGCGAGTATCTCTCCAGGATGGGCTACGACACCCGTGACCTCGATGCCGACGCCAACTTCAAGTTTGATTCGATAAGGTCCCTCTACCTGGAAAACAAGCTGGGGTTGCCCGAAGCTCACCGTGTGTTACGTGCCGATACGCTCTTTACACACCTGTGGGACGTCTATTTCTTCGATCGCCACAAGGCGCGCAGTCAGATGCGCGACCGCTTCAATGTCTGGCTCAGTCCCACAGGCAGGAAGCTGGGATTCATTCATCTCCTGCCGGACTCGGTTGCCAGCGAGTCGGTGGACGAGGCCACAGCCCGCGCAACGGCGGTGCGTTTCTTGCACAGTCAGGGCGTGGATACCAGTCGAATCGAGTTGGAGAATTCAACGGCTCACCAACGGCCCCATCGCCGCGACTATTTCTTCAGCTGGGTACGCCAGGACTCGGTGTTCGGGTTGGCCTCGAAAATCTGGGTGAGAGTACAGGGGGACAAGATCGGGGGGTTCCGTCACAGTCTGTACACCCCCGAAACATTTCGGGAGGCGAGCAGCCGAGCGTTTACGCTTTCCACCTTTATCGTGACGGGGTCGTCCATTGCCACATTTCTGCTGCTCATCTTTGTGGTCACCCTGTTCTTGAAAAAGTACCATGACGGCGAGGTGGGCATCAAGACCGCGGTGGTGGTTTTTTCGGTGCTTTTTGCATTGATGCTGGTGGAACAGAGCCTGCGGTTCACAACCATCGGTTACGAGACGAACATCTCGGATGTCAATCGTTTCAACGTTCGGATCGTCGTGTTTATCATCTCCGTTTTTATCGTGCAAGCGTTTCTCGCCGCGATGGGGTTTGCGAGTTGGAGTGTTGGGGAGTCGTCCGCACGTCGGGGCTGGAATGAGAAGCTCAGGGCCATCGATGGCGTTTTTTTCCGCAAGCCCTTCACTCTGGAGTTTGCCCGTGCCATATTCCGTGGCTACGCGTTTGGTTTCATCCTGTTGGGGTTGGTGCTCACGGGACTTTACCTTGCCTCTACCCTGACGAAATGCAACTTATTCGTGCTGACCTTGAACGGAATTCCGGAATCCAAAGCCCCGGGGCTGAGCGCGGTGTTGTTGGCCTTGAGAGTTGCGCTGCTGAACGAAATCGTATTTCGCCTGTTTTTCATTTCCTGGCTCAAGGAGAAGACCGGAAAGACCTGGCCCGGAATCGTGCTCTCATCGCTCATTTGGACCCTCATCGCGTTTACCTTGTGGGATTTCCCCTTCGGCTATATCGATTTTTGGTACCTGTTTCCCGCTTTCTTCATCATCGGCATGTTGTTGGGCGTGATCGTGGTGCGCTACGATCTGCTCACCGCCATCACCACGAATTTTGTCGCGCTGAGCTTCACGTTTGCGGTGCCCATGTTGGTGGCTTCGGCGAACTTTTACCAGGTACAAAGCGTTCTTTTCTACGGTTTGATGATTTTGCCGCTGGTCCTCGCGGTTATGGGTTTTGTCAAACGCCAGCAGTTCACCTTTACCCTTGAGCTCACGCCGGCACACATTCGTCGCATTTCGGAGCGGGAAAGGATGGCCAAGGAATTGGAAATCGCGCGCAACGTGCAGATGAGCCTGTTGCCCAAAGCCAACCCCATGGTGGAAGGCTACGATATCGCCGGCGTTTGCATCCCTGCTCTGGAAGTTGGCGGCGACTACTACGACTTTTTCCACCTCGGGGACAACAAATTCGGTATCGCCATCGGCGATGTTTCGGGCAAAGGCGTGCCGGCCGCGATTTACATGACCTTGACCAAGGGAATTCTCCAGTCGCACGCGGGCGAAAGCATTTCACCCCGAGAGGTGCTGAGCAAACTGAACCGGCAGATGTACCAAAACATCGAGCGCAACTCGTTTGTGAGCATGTTTTATGCGGTCCTGGACATGAAGAATCACAAGATTCGCTTCGCGCGTGCCGGGCACAATCCCGCGATCCTGGCACAGCGCAGCAACGACTCCAACACTTTGCTGGAACCCAAGGGCATCGCGGTGGGACTGGAAGAGGGCACCAAGTTCTACGATTTTCTCGAGGAGCACGAGGTGGCGTTGCACAGTGGCGACGTGCTGACATTTTATACCGACGGTTTCACCGAGGCTACCGCCAAGGACGGTGAGGAATATGGTGAGGAACGGCTGCAGAGCGTGATTTCGGCCAACAAAGCCGCGTCCGCAAATATGATCATCCAGGCGGTCGTGCGTTCGGTTAAGCAATTTGTGGGGAACCACCCTCAGCATGACGACATGACCATGGTGGTCATCAAAGTCCTTTAACTGTTGAAATAGGGCGTCCAAAGTGTCTGCACCACAGTTCGAAATGGGAGACCGGTTTCGGACTTTCGTCTCGCGGTTGACCGCACAATCCGCGTTCTCCAGCGAATTTGGTCTGTATGTCTTTGGCTGGTTGTTCACCTTTGTCGTGCTGCTGCTGCCTCTGGATTTATCCACCGCCGCGAAATTCTTCTTCCTTCTCGCCTGTGGCTATTTCAGCATCAAACTCGTCGTTCATCTGGACAAAGCCTACCAGATTCCTGATGAGCTGTTGCTCCTCCTGTTTTTCCTGCTGTTTCCGCTCGAGGTGCTCCTGCTCCGTGCCGTCTACCGCCATCGCGATCTTGTGGAACTGGCCATTCCTGCTCCCGGCCCGTTCTTGCTCTGGTTGCAGATTCTGTTGCTGGCGATCCTTGCACTGACCTTTGGAGCCATTCTCCTCAAGAACAGCAAAAACAGAAAGTTCACCCTCCTGCTGTTCCTCTGGCTCAGCGGCATCGCGATCTTGCTCATCGAAGATGGGGGCTTTTTTCAACTTCTGCTCGTGAATGTCCTGCTATTCGTCTACCTTCTGCGCAAGACCCGCTGGCTGGAGGAGCTGAGCAAAGCGGAGTGCTGGTTGGGCCTGGTGGTGGTGTTCGGCCTGTTTCGCATATTCTCCACCCTTGATCCGTTCAAGGACCTCTCAGCTTCACAACTGCAACACGCGTTTCTCTGGTTTAGCCTGCCGAAGTTTCTCTTTCTGCTGTACAAAATGTACTTGCTCGCGGTGCTGGTGAAGATTCCGGTGGTGCTGGTGTACAACTTCGCCAGTCTTTCCGGCAAACTGAGAATTTCCAGCTGGTTTCAGTCCACCGCACCACAATTCGCCCAGTTGGTTATTCTGGTGCTCATCTTCTACCATCTGGTGGCGGGCTGGCAGGCGGAAAAGGTGCGGAGAGGAATGTTGCACCAGATGGAACAACTGGCGGCCGGTGCCCGTGAGCCACCAGTCCCCGTCTTCAAGGTCAGGGCGCAGGTTTATGGTACGGCCCGGCTTTCTATCGAAGGGCACCGACCCGTGACAGTGTCATCGGATTTGCCGGACAACGGGGTGATGGTCATCCCGCGGACCGGTGAGGCCGCCCGCGACGGTGCAAACGACTACTTTCTGTTTTCGAGCTCCGAAGACGACGACGGGCGCATGTTCTATTTCGTGCGTCTCGATTCCACCTTTTTGCGCAGGGTGTCCCGCAGCACCTCACCATTTGCCGCTTCGCTGCTGCTCGCTTATCCCTACACCCCACCCGCCTGGGAGGCGTTCCTGTACAAACTCAGTCCCGGCCAGGACCGACAGGAGCTCAGAATCTTTCCCTTCGGTTTCAAGGTTCCCGACAACGCGCAAGCCCTGGCAGCGCCTTTTCAGGTACAGGAAGAAAGCGACAGAGCTTGGGTTCAACGGCTCAACGACCGGTTCGCGACGCACTTACAATTTATCGTGGGTCGCGTGCTCGCTCCGGTCCTGGGCCCGGATGGTGCGTCCCGGGCTTTCTTTTCCTTCGACATCGTGCTGATTCCGGACATCTCCATCTTCACACGTACGCTGCTCAGCTACCTGGTTCTGCTGGGACTGCTTTACGCCCTGGTGAACATGCTGGTGATCCGGCGGATGGTCAAGTTTGGGTCCGAGATCCATCGTTCCATCGTGCAGCGCTTCAATCAGTTGAAGGCGGGGATCCGCGAGATCACCGCCGGGAACCTGGACTACAAAGTCAAGGTGGAGGGCAAAGACGAGTTCGTAGAGCTGGCAGGACATTTTAACCGGATGGGTGAACGGCTGAAGGCATCCATCGCTGAGGCGCGGGAGAAAGAGCGCCTGAAGCATGAACTGACCATCGCGCGCAACGTGCAACTGGGTCTCCTGCCACACGACCTGCCGCAGGTGGCGGGCTTCAAGATCGCCGCCACACTGAAAACCGCGAACGAGGTAGGGGGAGACTTCTATGACTTCCTCCCTGTGGGCCGGGACCGCTATTTATTCACGGTCGGCGACGTGTCCGGCAAGGGAACCTCTGCCGCTTTCTACATGGCGCAGTGCGTGAGTCTCATCCGTTACTCCAACCAGTTCAGCGATGAGCCGGAAAAGATTCTGCAGCATCTCAACCGCTATTTCTCCGCCCACTCTTCGGACCGAGAGATTTTTGTTACCGCGGTGGTGGGCTTGTTAGATACAACGAGTGGGTGTATCAAATTGGTTCGTGCCGGTCACCCGCCGCCGATCTTCCTTCCTGCCGACCCGCGCGCAGAGATTCGGGAATTGCGGGCCAACGGGTTGGGGATCGGCCTGGAAAGGGCGGGTGACCTGTTTCAAGAGAATCTTGAGACTCTGGAGGTCTTCTTGCAACCGGAGGACATGCTGCTCCTCTACACCGACGGCGTTGTGGAAGCCGCGGTTAGAAGAGACAGCGGGCCGGAGAACGAAGAGATGGCCTTTTACGGCGAAGACAAGTTGCTTCGCCGGTTGGCGCGACTCCGTGCACAGGGAGAAAATGCGACGGCCGTGCTGAACGCACTTGTGGCGGACCTGACTTCTTTCTACGACGGCCATCCCCAGGTGGATGATTACACGCTGTTGGTCATCCAGCGTACCGCCTCCAGCGTCGAGTAGTCTCATTTGGTAAGGTTCCGTTTTCGAGAACCGCGGCGCAGGTGCGCCTGATATGGTGCAAAAAGTCGAAGAGGACAAAGTGAAACACAGGTGGAGTCCGAAGTGTTTTCTGCCGGAATTCTGCCCGAATCCGGAGGCGGAAGAACGGTTCATGCCGTACGTACTTGCGCCGTCGGCACCACCATCTCCCAACTTTTCGAACATTGGTCAGCTTGGACAAACAGGAGGCGAGGTGGCTTTTCGCTGGCCTGTGAAGAAACCGAACCCCGGTAGGCCGATGTTGCCGATCGTTGCTTCAGCAACGACTTGCCGCTTGCGTCATCTGGTCAGGGAGTTCGCAGAGCCCGGGTGGGTGGAATGGGAAGGGGACGGCCTTCCTTAGAGAAAGGATGTCATAACTTGGTCCGGCGAATCCGGAGGCATCAACATGTTAGATAGGACGATTTCGCACTATCATATTTTGGAAGAACTCGGTGCCGGTGGAATGGGCACCGTCTACAAAGCCCGGGACACCAAACTCGACCGTTTCGTCGCGCTCAAGTTCCTGCCGCCGCACCTGAGCCGGGACGAAGAGGGCAAGGAGCGCTTCATTCGCGAAGCCAGAGCAGCCTCGTCCTTGAATCACCCGAACATCGCCACGATTTACGAGATCGAGGAAGCGGATGGGCAAATGTTCATCGCCATGGAATACATCGAAGGCAAATCGCTGCGGGATTTGATGCGTAAAGGCGAGGGCACCTCGCCCCTACCGCTGGACGATGTGCTCAACTACGCCGGCCAGATCGCGGCGGGGCTGGCCAAGGCGCACGGCAAGGGCATCGTTCACCGGGACATCAAGCCCTCCAATGTGATGGTGAGCGAAGATGGGGTGGTCAAAATCGTGGACTTTGGGCTGGCGAAGCTGGCGGGACGTACGAAGGTGACTCGCACCGGGACGACCCTGGGCACGGTGGCCTATATGTCTCCGGAGCAGGCACGGGGGGAGGAGGTGGACCACAGAACCGATATCTGGTCGCTGGGCGTGACGGTGTATGAGATGCTGAGCGGGCGGTTGCCGTTTGGCGGGGAGTATGACCAGGCGGTGCTCTACTCGATCGTTCATGAGGAGCCGGAATCTGTCAGCAGTGTCCGTCCCGGGCTGCCGCGGGAGGTCGATGAAGTCGTAGCACGTGCCCTGGCCAAAGAGCCGCGGTTGCGCTATCCATCCACGCAGGAGTTTCTGCAGCACTTGAGTACATTGCGGGGTGCACCCCCTTCCCTGCAACCGGAGCGCAAAGCATCGGTCGGACGGCCGCGCTTTCGGCTCACAACCGTGGCCTGGGCAGCCGGAGTTGCTATCTTGCTTGTCGTTGCTGCGTTGTTCCTGTTGCAGCGACCCGTTCGCCCGCCAGCGGCGCCGCCCAGGCACACGCAGGTGACCTTTCTGGGTGACGCAACGCTTCCCGCTCTCTCGCCGGATGGAAAATTCACGGCATTTACAAGAGGGACTGTAGGTGGGACTGGCGCACGCAGCGTCTATGTTCAGGAAATCGGTGGGAGCCGGGCGATTGAGGTTTTCCATGTAGATGGTGGACGCAT
>CAYQOI010000195.1:0-6726 GCA_964419085.1 uncultured Cytophagia bacterium
GTTTCAGATCGAGCAACACCACCGCTGGCAGTTGTTCAGCATCCCGCCCGGCGTAGCTCCCGCGGGCAAACAAAAAATCCAGGGCTTCCGCGCCGTCCCGGGCCACGACGATCTCATTGACGAGCTTCTTTTTCTTCAACGCACGGATCGTCAGAAGCTCATCGTCGGAATTATCCTCCACCAGTAAGATCATTTTGCGCTCCATTTTAGCCTCCCCATGTCTGGATTCGCAACTGACTTCGTCCTGAGAGTGACAGCGTAACAATTTGGCTGAAAAAACACGCAACTTGTCCCTGCGTTTGTCCAGTTCCTTTCAGTTTTAGTAGACAAGAAAATGGGCACAATTCTCTCAAACAATTGGTGTTTTCCTCAAGAGTTCACAGGGTGCGACCGTTCGTGCCTGAAGGTCGGCGTACCACGCCTCAACCCAGGGTAAAATAAAAAGTCGCGCCCTTTTCCACTTCGCCCTCGGCCCAGACCTCTCCTCCGTGGCGGTGGACGATACGCTGCACCGTGGCCAGACCGACACCCGTTCCCTCGAATTCCTGCTGCGTGTGCAGACGCTGAAACGGGCCGAACAGTTTGCTGACGTAACGCATGTCGAACCCCGCCCCGTCGTCTCGCACAAAAAAAACCTTTTTACCCCGCTCTTTCCGGGCACCAAATTCAATGCACGCGGTTGTGTGCCTGGACGTGAATTTCCAGGCATTCTCCAACAGATTTGTGAGCAAGACTCGCAGCAGTGGGGGATCTCCCAACGCGCTTAGTCTCGCCTGAATGCGCACCTCTACCTGTCGCTGTGGCTCGCGTTGTCGCAGCTCTGCGACGATTTCCTTGACGAGGCGGGTGAGATTCACCCGTTTGCGTGTCATCTTGCTGCGGCTGACATGCGCGAGTGCGAGCAGATCATCGATGAGATGCCCCATCCGAACGCTTGCGGCTTGAATACGCCGCAGATAATCCTTGCCCTGTGGGTCCAGGGTCTGCCCGTAATCCTCCAGCAAAGCCTGGCTGAAGCCGTTGATCCCCCGCAGCGGTGCGCGCAAGTCGTGCGAGACTGAGTAGGTAAACGATTCCAGCTCTCGGTTGACCGATTCCAGCTCCGCGGTGCGCTGCCGAACGCGGTCCTCCAGCTCCCGGTTGAGCCTTCGAATCTCATCCTCTCGTTCTTTCTGCTCGGTAACGTCTCGGTGTGTTCCCACTAAGCCGACTACGGACCCGTCGGAATCGAAGAGGGGGACCCGCGTGCCCAGCACATAGATACGCTTTCCGGTAGCGCTATCCAGGATCTCGCTTTCTTCATTCGCCAATACCCGTCCGGTCTTGAGTACCTCCAGGTCGCGAGCCTGGTAGATTTTGGCGATCTCTTCCGGGTAGACGTCGGAATCGGTCTTGCCGGTCAACTGCTCGGGAGAGGCGACGCCCACCCGTTTTGCTAGTTCCTGGTTCACCAGAGCAAACCGGCCATCTGCGTCCTTTACGTACACCGAATCGGGCAGATTGTCGATCAGGGTGCGCAGGAGATTGCGCTCTCTTTCGATGAGCTGTTCCGCCTTTTTGCGCTCGGAAATGTCGCGGATGGCCACCACCCGCAGCTCGTTCCCGGCTTCCCTCACCGTCTTACCCCGCACCTCCAGCGGTATGGTGGTGCCGTCTTTCCGCAACCCCGTGACTTCGTACGGTTCTTCGGTTCTGTGGACCACCTGGCTCATCACGAGCTCATGGTCTTCCGGAACGACCAGGCACAAGCCGTCTCTTCCCACCAGTTCGTCTCTTGTGTAACCCGTGAGGTCGAGAAGCGTCTGGTTGACATCTAGAATTATCCTGTCCCGATGGATGAAAATCCCCTCGAAGCTTGCCTCGGCGAGACGGCGAAAGCGAGCCTCGCTTTCCCGCAAAGCCGCTTCGGTCTGGCGCAACCTGGTGATGTCCATCATGTTGATGAGCGCGCGATTGGCGCCGTAGACCTCCGGCAAAACCACCATGCGGAAAAGCACCGTGCAGCGTTTCCCCCGCAACGTCTGCACCACGGTTTCTCCCTCATAGCGTGGCTTTCCCTGGGCTATGGCCGCAACCACCTTTCTAAAGGTTTCCCACGACTCGGGAACGAAGGTCCGGCGTAACGACACGCGGAGCTCGTCCCGGGATTTCGCTTCAAACAGCTCCACCGTTGCAGGGTTGACGTCGAGGATCCGCACTTTACTGATGCACTCCTCCAGGAAATCGGGTCGAGTCGCCAGAAGTTTCTCCAGGTCTTTGCGTTCTTCGGGGTGCAATCGGTCCAACTCTTTTTTCAACTCCGTGAAGTCCTCTTCCCAGATGGCCACCGCAGTGGAGTCGAAGATGGTGCGGTAGCGCAACTCGCTTCCCAGCAGCGCAACTTCAGCCCGTTTCATGTCGTGGATGAAATTGCGTACCCCGAAGACCGCTAGAAACGCCATGATGCTCACCAGCAGGCCGGGAAGCTCGATGAAATCCTTCGCCACCACTACGGTGAGAGAGTCGAACTCCATCCACAGGGTGAGTAACTGGCGCAAGGTCATCAGGCATAACATAAGCGTCAGAAAGCTCATGCGGAAGTCGCGCGTGCGCCGAACCAGCAGAATCGACCACGCGGTGGCCAGCATCCGGATTGAGATGGAAAGGAGCAGGATCGCGCTCATGTGCAAACCTTTCCGAAAAGGTGAGAGGTTGCCGCGAGTTCCGTGGCCCCCAGAGCCTCGGCGAGCCGACGAAACAGCAAAGAAAAGGCTTTATAGAAACGAAAGATGGAAGGACAGCCGGGCGTGATTCGAGACACTAGGCTCCTCCTTGGCTACTGGTGAGCTTCCCCGATTGCTCACAGCACTCGATGCAAACAGCTCGAAGGCGGTAGAGGGCTACATGGTGACCCCGCATTCAGTTGGTGTAAGCCACTCGGCCTGGGTGGCGTGCGGTCAGAAACTCTGCTCGACAACAGGGGCCGATTCGGCGAGAAAACGTCCCTACTCCGGAAAGAAATGTTCATCCATTTTTGTGCCCGTCGCCCTCGACCCCGCCAACTTGTGAAAGGTACGATGTTTCGGTACCGTTTTTCAAGTATTTTTTAAAAAACTTCAACTTACGTTTCTGACACAAAAGTTTTGTAAATGAAAAAGAAAATTGCTATATTACGCCGACTTTTTGTAACTTTTGACCAAAGCGTCAACCCACGTGTGACTGGTTAGCTCTAAGGTTCGACTTCTTGCTTCCCACAAGTCCGTTGGCGGGCAACCGCGAGGCTTGAACCGGGCACGCGTATAAAGACTAACGAATTTTGTGAGAGAAAATGGCGACCGCGATTGTATTTCTCCTTTTGGCGGGCACGGTCTCGCTTTTTGTGGCCCTGCCTCTCATTCAGTCGAGAAGCAAAATGGCTAAATTCGGCGCGCTGGAGAGCAACCACCGTGCCGCGGACCTGGTTGCGCGCAAAGAAAGCATCTACGCGGCCATCAAGGAAATCGAATTCGACCACGAGATGGGAAAGCTCTCCGACGAAGATTTCCACGCGCTGCGCGAGCAGTACAAGCAGGAAGCGGTCAACTTGCTGAAGAAGATCGACGAGGTGGCGAGGCGGCAGGCGAAGTCAAAGGGTAAAAAGCGGAAGAAGGGCGGAGCGTTTTGCTGGGTCTGCGGCACCGCGATCACCGCACACGACAAGTTTTGCGCCAACTGCGGCACCAAATTGAAGTAGACCGTCCATGGAGACGAATCGCAGAGTCCCAGACGCGTCTGAGTCAGCGATGATGGAGCGACCTGTCCGCGAAACCGGCCCCCCCGCAATTTCCGTCTCGGGTCTCACAAAGTCGTTCGGTCATCTTTACGCGCTGCGAAATGTGAATCTGCACGTTCAACCGGGTGAGTTCGTGGCCATCTTCGGGCCAAACGGTGCCGGCAAAACCACCCTCATCCGCATCCTCTCCACCGTGACTAAAGCCACTTCCGGAAGCGTTTCTGTCGCCGGGTTTTCCCTGGACAAGCAACCGGAAAAGGTGCGACGTCAGATCGGGGTCATCGCGCATCAGACCTTTTTGTACGAAGAACTCACCGCGGAAGAGAATCTGCGCTTCTACGGCAAGCTCTACGATGTGCCGGATCTGCCGCAAAAGCTCGAGCGGATCATCTCGGATGTGGGACTGGGTCTGCGGCGCCGCGACCGGGTGCGTACTTTTTCGCGGGGCATGCAGCAGCGGCTCTCCATCGCACGGGCCTTGTTGCACGACCCGGGTCTGCTGCTCCTGGATGAGCCCTACACCGGACTGGACCAGCATGCTTCCGAAATGCTTTCCGGCTGGCTGAAACAGCTGCACGACCGTCGCCGCACCATTGTGATGGTTACCCACGACCTGGAACGCGGCATCGACCTGGCCACGCGGGTGGCTATTCTGGCGGCGGGCAAACTGGTGTTTGACCAGCCGCGCAGCCAGGTGGATCCCCTGCACTTCCGTCAGACCTATTACGAATTGGTCGCTCAAAACAGTCGCACGCCATGATCGCGAAGATCGCTGCCGTCTTGTGGAAAGATCTGCTCTCTGAGTTTCGCACCAAGGAGATGATCGTCTCGATGCTGGTGTTCAGCCTCATGGTGGCGCTGATTTTCAATTTCTCCTTTCCCACGGGCAGCGAATTCATCCGCGGCGCGTTCCCCGGGATTCTTTGGATGACCTTCATTTTCGCCAGCCTGCTGGGCATGAACCGCTCTTTCGTCTATGAGGTGGACAAAGGGTGCTTGCAAGGACTGATGATCGCGCCCATCGATCGCATGGTGATCTATCTCAGCAAGCTCGTGGTCAACTTCATCTTCATCAGTCTGGTGGAGTTCATCACGCTGCCGATTTTCAGCATCTTTTTCGATGTGGATGTGCTTCCCGCCCTGGGGCAACTCTTGCTGGTGGTGGTTTTGAGTACGGTCGGGCTGGCCGTGGTGGGTACGCTGTTTTCCGCCATCTCAGTGAACACCAAGACCCGAGAAGTCATGCTGCCTATCTTGCATCTCCCGGTTTCCGTGCCCATCCTCATCTCCGCGGTGGAGGCCACCCGGGCGATTTTCCAGAACGGCTCCTGGGGGGAAGTCTGGGGCTGGCTGAAACTGCTCATCGTGTTCGACGCCATCTTTCTGGTGGTTGCGCTCTGGACCTTTGAGTACGTGATTGAAGAGTAAATCAATGGGAGAGACCATGGCTGAAGAATCGCAAAACCGCTGGACCTGGATGTTGAATTTGAGTTTATTGGTCGCGATGGGTGTGGATCTGTATTTGATCTTCCTGTTCGCGCCCGAGGAACGCACCATGGGACAGGTGCAGCGCATTTTCTACTTTCATGTGCCTTCCGCGTGGGTGGCATTTCTGGCATTTTTTGTCGTCTTCGTAGCGAGTATCGGCTACTTGTGGAAAAAGGACCGAAAGTACGACGTGGTCGCCGCGTGCTCTGCAGAGATCGGCGTCGTTTTCGCTACGCTGGTGTTGATCACCGGGCCCATCTGGGCTCGGCCGGTGTGGAATGTCTGGTGGGATTGGAGCCCGCGCCTCACCTCTTTTCTGGTGCTGTGGTTCATCTACGTGGCTTATCTCATGCTGCGCAGCTTCGTGGAGGGAGAAGAGCGCGGCGCCCGTTTCGCCGCGGTGTTCGGCATCGTGGGGTTTGTGGACGTTCCCATCGTGTACATGTCCATCCGACTGTGGCGGGATATCCATCCGAGCCCCGTGATCGCGGGTGGCGAAGGGTCGGGGTTGGCGCCGGAGATGAAAATCGCGTTTTTCTTCAGCCTATTTGCCTTCACCCTGCTCTATCTCGCCCTCTTGCGACAAAGAATTGCGCTGCAAAAAAGCAAGCTTCGACTTTCGGAAATCAAGAAACAGATGGCGTACTGAAGCACAGTGTTTCCTGACGACCGTTGCCACCCTTACGGTGTTCTGACTCCTGTCAGGGTTGGCGTCTTACAGGAGGATGCGATTGTTTATCGAACCCACAAGTTTGGAAATGAAGAAGGAGGAATATTGCTGATGAGAATCTCGTTCTTGCTCGCTGTGGCGGGATTGCTGTTGGCGTTGCTGCCCATAGGGCCGGCGCAGGCACAGGTCGCGCGCCTGGTGCACTATCAGGGAACACTCCAGAACGAAGACGGCACGCCTTTTACCGGCACCACGGATCTCTATTTCAGCATCTATCGCAGTTTCACCAGCGAACGCCCCATTTGGAGCGAGGTCCACAAAGACGTGCAGGTGGAGGACGGCCAGTACGAAGTCCTTTTGGGGAGTTCTACGCCGCTGAAGCTGTCCTTCTATGAATACACCCTGGGCGTAAAGCGAAGCGAGACCGACCCGAATGAAATCCGAACCACCATCGTGGGCTCCGGTTACAACTATCGCCTGTCGTTTTTGTTCGCGGCCTACACCATTGTGTGGCTGGCCATTTTTCTCTATCTGGTGAGTATTTCACGGCGGCAGAAAAAGCTCATCGCAGAGCTGCAAACTCTGGCGCAGGCCAACGTGGTCCGGGAATCGGTGTCGTAGAATACCGTGAGTGTCCGGTTGAGTTTTGAAAATGAGCGTTTGCTGATGACACCCCTCTCGCCTTCGGTGCGGTCGTTTCGACTCCGCTCAACGACCGCCACTCTCCCGCTCCCGATGCCGCTCCCTGAGCGGAGTCGAAGGGAGCGAAGCCGAAGGGAGCGGAGTCGGGGGAAGCGAACCCGATAGAAACGTTGGG
>CAYQOI010000196.1:0-6726 GCA_964419085.1 uncultured Cytophagia bacterium
AATTAACACTTCAATTCTGCGCCAAGGGAAACCTACTTGATTCCGGCTTGTCTGACCAACAGGAACACAACTCGGCAGCCATGTTTGGAGCTTGTGGCCATACCTGATTTTCGAGGAGAAAGGGTGGCGGAAGTGCTGGAAATGAAAATCTCGCTACAAGAGCATGAACAACTCCAATAGTTTCATTAAATCTATCCTGGTGCTGACGGTGGGAGGCATCATCCTGGTTTTGTTTCTTACCGTGCCCAATTGGTTTGTCTCTGCAGCTACCCGGTTGTCCCCACGGGAAATCATTCAACTGCGGCTAGACGTGTTTCGAACAGAAGGCTTGCTGGTAGGCGGATCCCTGCTGCTTGCGGGGTTGTATCTCGTGTATCGCAGACTCCGCACCATTGAGCGGCATCTGGAGGTCCAGCGGGACGGTCAGATGGCCGAACGAATCTCGCGGGCGGTGGAGCAGCTGGTTTCCTACAAGACCGAGGTGCAGCTAGGCGGAATTTTTACGCTGGAACGCATCGCACGGGAATCGGCCGAAGACCACTGGTCTGTCATGGAGATCCTCACCGCGTACGTGCGTGAGAACGCCCACTGGGAGGGCGAAGCCAACGATTCGTCGAGACAACCCAACGGCGTGTTCAGTGGTGCCCCAACAGGAAGAGATAAGGGAAGCAGACCATCGGTGGCCATTCAGGCCATTCTTTCCGTGATCGGCCGGCGCAACTGGCTGGAGAAGGAGTTCGAGGAGGGCCGTCTGATCAATCTGAGGAAAACGAACCTGGAGAAACTGGACCTCCGAGGACTGAATCTCGCCGGCGCCAACCTGCGGGGGGTCAATCTGGAGGGGGCAAACCTGGTGGAGGCAAACCTGGCAGGCGCCTTTCTGGGAGAAGCCAATTTGCGCAACGCAAACCTCACCCGCGCCAATCTCCAGCAAGCTGTGCTCATCGACGCCAGTCTTCAGGGCGCCAACCTTCGAGAAGCCAACCTCCAGGGCGCACAACTCACGGGCGCGCATCTGGAGAAGGCATTTCTCGTGGATGCAAAGGTGGACTTTACCAACTTTCTCGGCGCCAGCCTGGAACGTGCCCATCTCGGGGGCGTCTCTTTGCGGCGCACCAACCTCAACAACGCGATCCTCAACCGGGCGAAATACGATTACGAAACCGAATTCCCCGAATGGATCGACCGGGAGCTGCGGGAACAACTGAACATGCAACTCGCCCAATAACCTGAACCATCTCCCCCTGCCCATTCCTTCTCCGTTGCCCCAAAATTCCTTGCTTTTGTCTCAGCGAGAGGCTATCTTTTAGCACCTTCTGACAACCGGCCACATTCACAATTTAGTGCTGCGCTTATGTCCTCACACTCGCGGTTTTGGCTGCCGTTGTTTGCGCTATCTTTGAGCGTCTCGTTTGCGCTACATTCTCTGTCTGCACAGCCGCGGTCTCGCTCGATTCCCAAAGCTCCACCGCGTGCAGAAGGGGAGGGCCCGTTTCCTCACCTGATCCTGCGCGGGGGCACGCTCATCGACGGCACCGGCGCGCCGGCCTTTGGACCCGTCGACATCGTCATCACGGGGAATCGCATCACCGAGATCCGCAGCGTCGGCTTTCCAGGTGTGCCCATCGACGCACGGCGTCGACCCAGGGCAGCGGCAGGGGACCGGGAGCTGGATGTTTCCGGCATGTACGTGTTGCCGGGCTTTATCGATATGCATGGCCACATCGGTGGGGTGAGGCAGGGCACGCCCGCCGAGTACGTGTTCAAGCTCTGGATGGGCCACGGCATCACCACGATTCGCGACCCGGGCTCGGGCAATGGGTTGGAGTGGGTGCTGGAACACAAGAAAAAGAGCGCGGCCAACACTATCACCGCGCCGCGCATCCAGGCCTACGTCTTTTTCGGGCAGGGGCATGACGGCCCCATCGCCACGCCAGAAGAGGCCCGCAAATGGGTGGCGGAGGTGGCTCGTAAAGGCGCGGACGGCCTAAAGATATTCGAACTCAGTCCGGAGATCATGGCCGCGACTCTGGACGAGGCCAAAAAGCATGGGTTGCGTTCCGCGTCCCATCATCGCCAGTTGAGCGTTGCCAGACTGAACGTCCTGGACACCGCGCGCATGGGCCTGACCACCATGGAACACTGGTACGGCTTGCCCGAAGCGCTGTTTCAGGACCGCACCGTGCAGGACTACCCCGCCGACTACAATTACAACAATGAACAGCACCGCTTCGCCGAGGCCGGACGCCTGTGGAAACAGGCCGCCCCGCCCTTTAGCGAGCACTGGAACGCGGTGATGAACGAACTGCTCGCCCTGGATTTCACCATCGATCCCACGCTGACCATCTACGAAGCTGCACGTGACTTCATGCGCGTCCGCCGGGATGAGTGGCACGAGCAGTACACCTTACCCTCGCTCTGGAAATTCTTTACTCCCAGCCGGAAGGCACACGGCTCGTTTTTCTTTCACTGGAGCACCGCAGATGAGATCGAGTGGAAACACAATTACCGGCTCTGGATGACGTTTCTGAACGAATACAAAAACCGGGGCGGCCGGGTGACCGTGGGCTCGGATGCCGGCTTCATTTTCAAGGTCTATGGTTTCGCCTACATCAGGGAGTTGGAGCTGCTCCAGGAAGCGGGATTTCACCCCCTCGAGGTGGTGCGCTCCGCGACATTGTACGGCGCGCAGGCCCTGGGGTTGGAGGACCAGATCGGCAGCGTGGAGGTGGGAAAGCTGGCCGACCTGGTGGTCGTCGAGGAGAATCCACTTGCGGATTTCAAAGTGCTGTACGGCACCGGTGCAATTCGGGTGAACGAGAAAAACGAGGCGGTGCGAGTGGGGGGCGTCAAATACACCATCAAGGACGGCATCGTCTATGACGCTAAAGAATTGCTGGCTGATGTCCGCAGGATGGTGAAAGAAGCAAAGGAGCGAGCCGGCAAACAGGGGAGACAGCCCGGCTTGTGAAATCCACGGAATGACGGTAGGGGCAACAAGTTGGAGGCAAAGATGACCACACGACGGCAATTTCTCGGTGCGATTGGCCGACCGGTGGTGGCTGCCACCGCGGTGGCCTTGTTCAATCCGGCGGGTGCGCGGCGGGCACTCGCTGCACTGGGGGAAGTCACAGGCACGCCAGAAGAGGTGGCCAGAGATGAGTCGTTCTGGTTTGAGGTTCAGCAAGCCTTCACCGTGAACCGCAGCCTGGTGAACCTCAACAACGGCGGGGTGAGTCCATCGCCTGCCGTGGTTCAAGAAGCGATGGAGCGCTACCTGGCTTATTCCAACACCGCGCCGGTCTTCACCATGTGGCGCATCCTGGAACCCCAGCGGGAGGCGGTGCGACAGCGATTGGCCGGAACGTTCCGGTGCGACCCGGAAGAAATCGCGCTCACCCGCAACGCGTCCGAGGGCCTGCAGATCTGCCAGCTCGGCTTCGACTTGCGGCCGGGCGACGAAGTCCTGACCACCAATCAGGATTACCCGCGCATGATCACCACCTTCAAGCAGCGAGAGCGCCGGGAAGGCATTGTGCTGCGCCAGTTCTCCATCCCGGTTCCCGCGGAGGACCCCGACGAGATCGTTTCCCTGTTCGAGCAACACATCACACCGAAGACCCGGCTTATTCTCATGTGCCACATGATCAACCTCACGGGCCAGATTCTGCCGGTGAGGCAGGTGGTGCAGATGGCCCGCAAAAAGGGCATTCCCGTGATTGTCGACGGGGCACACTCTTTTGCCCACTTCGATTTCACCCAACCCGACCTGGATTGCGACTATTTCGCCACCAGCCTGCACAAATGGTTGTTTGCGCCGCACGGCACCGGGATGCTGTACGTGAAGCGAAGCAAGATTCCCGGCCTCTGGCCCATGATGGCCGCGCCGGAGCGAATGGAGGACGACATCCGCAAATTCGAGGAAATCGGGACTCATCCGGCGGCCAACTACCTCGCCATCTCCGAGGCCCTCACCTTTAACCAGGGCATCGGGTTCAAACGCAAAGAGGCGCGCATGATTTATCTCCGCGACCGGTGGGCGCGGCGGCTCTTGCAGCACGACCGCGTGCGCCTGCACACCAGCCTCAAGCCGGGATTTGCCTGCGGCCTGGCGACCGTGGAAATCGAAGGCGTGGACCCCACGAAGCTGACCGCGCATCTGTGGCGCACACACCGGATCATCGTCACCCCCATCAAACACGCAGAGTTCCAGGGCATCCGGGTGACGCCAAATGTCTACACCACCTTGGAAGAAATCGACCGCTTCTGCGACGCGATGGAGGCGGTCATCAAAAACGGGCTGCCGGAATCATGAAGCTGAAAACGTGCACATTGGCGGTGCTGCTCGCGGCGTGGTCGTGCACCGCGCAACCAGACACCAGGCGCCAAACGGTGTCCACCCCTGACGCGCCCGCGGCCATCGGGCCGTACAGTCAGGCCATCCGTGCGGGAAACACGCTCTACGTGTCCGGCCAGATCGCCATCGATCCTGAGACCGGGCAACTGGTGCCGGGCGGAATCGAAGCTCAGACCCACCGCGTGATGCAGAATGTCGAAGCAATTCTGCGCGCAGCGGGGTTTTCCTTCCAGGACGTGGTGCAGAGCCAGGTTTTTCTTTCCGATCTGCAGAACTACGCCGCGATGAACCGCGTGTACGGCACCTACTTCAGGGACGCTCCGCCGGCCAGGGCCGCGGTGCAGGTTGCGCGTCTTCCGCTGGGCGCCCTGGTGGAAATCATGGTGACCGCGGTCAAAAATAAATGAGCTGAAACCTGCTAACCAAACATCGAGGAGGAAGGCATGGCAGAAAACGGAAGTAAAACCAAAGGCAAAGGTTGTTTGATCGCGCTGGGCGCGGTCGGCGTGCTGTTTGTGGTGCTGGCGCTGGCTGTCACGTTTGTTCTCCACAAGGCCAAAAACGTTGTCGAAGGGCTGGCCGAAGGCGTCGGCACTTCGCCGAAAATGGTCGAGCGCATCGAGTCGCTGAACGAGAGCTACGCGTTTCAGATCCCGGAGGACAACCACATCACCGAGGCACAACTCCAGCGCTTCATCGATGTGAAAAAGGAATTTGCTGAAGAAGTCCGGGGGCACAAGGCCGAGTTTGAAGCACTGGACAAAAAAGCGAGCGAAAAGAAAGCCGGCTTCAAGGAGGCGATGGAGGGCTTCAAACTCCTGGGCAAGATCCGCCGCGAGTTTCTGGATTCGCTGGATAAACATCGAATGTCGCCCAAGGAATATGCCTACATCACCGGGCAGGTTTACTCTTCCTATCTCGCTTCTGCGTACAAACAGACCGCCAAGGAGAGCTCCGAAGGGATAGCCGAGATGCGCGAGTCCTACCAAGCCCACCGCGAAGAGATCGAGAAAAAGCTCCAGGATCCTGAGCTGACCGAGGAGATGCGAGAATCGCTGAAACAGACGCTGAAGACCTACAAACAAACTCTGTTGCAAGCTGAGTCCGGCGTTCGGGGACTGGAAAAACAGGCGGAACAGGTCCCCGCGGAGAACCTGCGCCTTTTCGAAAAGTACCGACCGCAGCTTGAAGAGCTCAATACCTGGGGCTTCGAGTTGTGGGGACTGAGCCTGGTAGGCGCTGGGCTGGAATAAGCCGCCCTCTGCTGTGTTGGCCAGGCATCGAGTAACGTGACACATGACACGCGCATGAAGATTCTTCTTTTGGAACCGTACTTCACCGGATCGCACAAGGCCTGGGCGGAAGGACTGGCAAAGCACAGCCGTCACCACGTGTGCATTCTCTCGCTGTCCGGGAATTTTTGGAAATGGCGGATGCACGGAGGTGCGGTGGCCCTCGCCGGCCAATTCATGCAGTCAGATTTCTTACCCGACCTGCTGTTGGCCAGCGACATGCTCGACCTGACCACATTCCTGGCGTTGACTCGGGAGCGCACCGCACACCTTCCCGCAGCCGTCTATTTTCACGAAAATCAGTTGTCCTACCCCTGGTCACCCACGGACCGCGACGTGGCCCGGAACCGGGACCACCACTACGGTTTCATCAATTATGCCACCGCACTCGCGGCGGACGCGGTGTTCTTCAACTCCCGCTATCACCTGACCAGTTTTCTGGAGGAGACCCGGCGGTTGTTGAAACATTTTCCAGATCACCGGGGACTCGAGAATGTCGAACGCATTGCGGAAAAAGCAGAGGTCCTGCCTCTGGGGCTCGACCTGCAACGATTCGATGCCTGCAAGCCCTCCGTCACACAAGCACGGGATGTTCCCCTGATTCTTTGGAACCACCGCTGGGAGTTCGACAAGAATCCGGAGGAGTTCTTCCGCGCGCTTGACCACCTGGCGACCGCAGGACTCGATTTCCAGGTGGCGGTTTTGGGAGAGTGTTTCAGCCGGAAACCGGACGTGTTTTGGCGCGCGCAGGCGCGTCTGGGGAAACGGGTCGTCCATTTTGGCTACGCCGAGCAGTTCGCCGACTACGCCGCCTGGCTTTGGCGGGCAGACATCTTGCCGGTGACCTCTATTCAGGATTTTTTTGGCGCCAGCGCGGTGGAAGCGTTGTATTGCAACTGTTTCCCGCTTCTGCCCGGGCGGCTCGCCTACCCGGAGCTCATTCCGCCTGAGATGCATGCCACCTGCATTTATGCGGATTTCGACGACCTGGTGGCGCGCTTGGAAGCCGCGGTCCGCAACCCCGCTCGTTTACCCTTCGGCGAGCTGCGGCGGGCTGTTTCCCGGTTTGACTGGCAC
>CAYQOI010000197.1:0-6721 GCA_964419085.1 uncultured Cytophagia bacterium
GGGCTGTCCAGAAACACGAGCGCGACGGCGTCTCGCCGAGCACGCTTGAAACGGATTCCTTGCTCGGATATCCTCGGCGGGGACGCCTTCGGACTAGGTGAATGGGGGTTTTTGGGACAACCCCCTAAGGGGGGTGCTACGGCCCACCTCTAGAACCAAAGTCACGGTTGAAGTCCGGGTGCAGTCGGCCTTTGGCTTTTAAACCCTGGCGGACACTGTTTTGCTCTGTTGCCGGACACTAATGATCCAGGCTATTCACTTCCGGAATCCGCGACAGAACTCACCTCTGCGAGAGTAAACATCTCCTGGGCCTCCCGCGTCTTCCCGAGTCTCTGGTAGAGCTCACCCATCAGACGAAGCGTGGGAACATGGTGGGGGGCAACGGCCAGCACCTCCGAGAGGGCGCGCAACCCTTTCGCCAGCTCACCCGCTTCCATCAGCGCGCGCCCCTGCTGGAACAACGACGCCACGCGATCTGTGGGCTCCCCTTCCTCTTCCTTCGGGCCCCTTTGTTCTTGTAAGAATCTCCGGGGCGTTGTCCCGGCAAGTCGCGCCAGCCGGTCCTCTACGCGTTGCGCGGCCTGTTCCCATGTCCAGCATTTGTGCGCGATGTCACAACCGGCGCGCCCCATCTGCCGCATCTTTTCGGGATGTCGAAAAGCAACCCGCAGTTTATCCTTGAGATCGTCGAGATTTACCTCGTAAAGCCACGGCGTACCCACCGTCCGAATGTGCCCCACTCGTTTTTCCGGCAGACGCTTTCTTCTGGCCCGCACCAATAGACTGTTCTGCGGCGTGCAGAAATCCAGCGCCGCGCCTCCATGTGTCACGATCACGGCTCGACCGCACGCCATCGCTTCCAGAATCGGCAAGCCAAACCCCTCGCCGCGGTAAGGATGGACCAGCACATCGCAGGCTGTGTATAGGCCCGCCATCTCCTCCTCGGCAAGAACCGCATCGATGTACTCGATTTCCGGAGCGTCTTTCTTTTTCACGTGCTCCTGAATCTTCGCTCGAAAGGTCTGGCCCTGATAAAACGAGTCGCCCCCAAGGTCCTTGATCACCAGGCAAACTTCATCCGAAGCGGAGAAAACCTCGGTAAACGCTCTCAGCAACAGGTCGATTCCCTTGCGATGAATGGTTCCTCCAACGTAGAGAAACTTGAATCGTTTCTTTGTCCGCAACGAAAACGGCTTCACGTCCGGGTGGAAGCGGGCGGGGTCCACTCCGTTAGGGATCACGTGCACACGGGCTGCGGGCACGCCGCTGGCGACGTACACTTCTTTCACGTACGTGCTCGGCACCCAGCACTCGTCCACCTGCCCGGAAAACACCGGCACCCACTCTTCCGGCAAAGACCCGAACTCCCACGGCTGCATCACCACCCAGTGGCCCTGTTCCGGCGGGGTCAGCTTCGGCGGCCACTGGTGCCGCACATGCACATCGGCTGGCCGGGACAACCGCGCTCCGATTCTCGAGGCAAGTTGCTGCAGCCTCTGGTCGGTGCCAGGAGAGAATTGGTCAGGCTCATAAGGCACGATGGAAACCTCGTGTCCCTTCTCGAGCAGCCGGCTGCACAGCTCGCGATTCACCAGCGCCAGAGAGTGGTAGACAAATTGCGACCCCTCCCACACCACGGCAAAACGCCGTCGATCCTCTGCTTGTTTTGGAGACGTCTGTACTGTGAGGATGCTGCTTCGCGCAGACTTCATCCTCTTCCCGATCGATTCAATGCGCCGCTGAACACGCTTCGCGATCCGTTCGCGACTGAAATTTTGCGCGACGAACTCCCGACCGCGCGCGCCAAGCTCCCGGGCTGCGTCCCGATGTTCCAGAACGTAGCGCATGCGCTCGCCCAGATGCTCCAGGGAAGGCTGTGCCCACTTTTGCCCGGCAAAACTCGGCACCTCGGCAACCGCGTCCGGTGAGACCGGAACGAGATCGCAGTCCACCAGCAGCGAATTCTCATCGTTCATGAACTCCAGCTGACCGCTCCAACGCGTAGCAATGGTCGGCAACCCCATGAGCATCGCTTCCATCAGCGGGCGGCCCCACCCTTCGCCGTGAGACGGCAAGACAAACGCGTCCATGGTGCGGTACAAACCGGGGAGCTGCCGGGGGGTGAAATGCTGGTCCAGGAAAATGACGTTTTCGGGAAGATCCTCGGCCAGTCCTTCTTTTTGCAGGAACCCCCGGGCCTGGTCGCGAATCTGGTCTCGCGTCAGGCCGTACGAAGACCAGACCTTCAGCACCAGGGCGACGTCCCGGTCGCGGCCAAACTCTTGCACAAAGGCGTGGAGCAAGACATCCCAGCCCTTGCGCAAATGCCAGTCAAACACAGACAGAAAATTAAATCGCCGCAAGCCCGGGATGTCCAATCGCGGCGCGTCGAGATGAAATCGGCTGACATCGATGGACTCGGGAATTTTAACCAGCTTTTCTCGAATCACGCCCGCCCGTGCAAAGCTCTCCACGTTGAAATCGCTGGGTACCCAGACCTCGTCCATCTGGTTGCAGGCGTCGACCCAACCTGGCGGCAGGCCGTCGGTCTCGAACATGGTGCGACCGATGTGGTAGCCGGCAACAAGCGACCTGCGGAACTGCGTGGGGAAGGTATGAAATACGCTGATGACGGGCTCCGTCCCCGGGTTGATCTGCGTTCCCTGCAGGCACTGGAGCGCAAAAAATGCCTCTGGGTCCACGCTCGCCGTATGGGGCCCCCAGTGCAACGGCACGGCTCGCACCCGTAAACCCGCGGCATCGAGCCCCAACACGAATTGCCTGGCCTCATCCGCGTAGCCGCTCGCGTCGAACAGCGGCGCATGCCAGACCACGGTGGGGGCGGTGTTTCCTGACTTTGTTGCCTTTCCTGCCTTCGGGCCGGTTTCACTCCTGGCAGCCTCAGGCCCCATCTTCCCGGCCTTCGCGGACACCGAACGAACCCTACGTTTGCGTTTGCCGGATCGCCGCGAGGCCTCTTCGAGACGCCGTCGCAGTCTTTCGCCCATGTGCTCCAAGGTCCAGTTGTCCAGGAAATCCTGCCGGGCATGCCGGCCTTTTTGACGGGCCAACGTCCGGTTTTCGTACACCTGGCGCATCAGCTCGCAGAGATGCCGAAGCGACGGTTGCGCCCACATTTGATCTTCAAACTGGGGGTGGACACGCACCATCGCAGGATCCACCGGAACCAGACCGTCGACCTCGATCAAGAAACTGTTCCCGTCGTTCATGAAATCCAGATGTCCCGACCAGCGTGTCCCGATCACCGGAAGTCCCATGCTCATGGCCTCCAGGTACGGGATCCCGAAGCCCTCGCCCCGGGACGGCAAAACGAACGCGTCTGCGGCGGCATAGAGCGACGGCATATCTGTTTCCGAGAAGATTTCATCGAGCACGATGATAGGCGGAACAGCGTCGCACCTGTAGCCCAACTTCTCGATAAACCTGTTGATGGCCTTGCGCACCCCCCGTCGGCCCGCACCGGTCTTAAGAACCAGGCACACGTCGTCCCGCACGGAAAACGCCTCCAGGTAGGCCTTGAGCAAAAGGTGCCATCCTTTGCGCGGGCTCCAGTCAAAAACCGATAAAAAGGTGAAGCCGCGCTGTTTCTCGATGAGCATCGGTTTCACCCTCTCGGGGTCGTAAAGCTTTTGGTCGAGCCCAAATCCGAAGACGTGAAGCTTTTCCGGGTGCACGCCTGCCTCCGCGAACGTTTTTCGATTGAAGCTGGTGGGCACCCAGATCTCGTCCATCCGATTGCACGCGGCGACCCAGCTTGCGGGAATCCCCGCGCACTCGAAAGACGTCGCGCCCACATAAACATCGAAGCCGGGATTTCTGCGGCGAGCGAGTTCGTAGAAATCGGCAACCTCTCCTGAAACCGGCCAGCCGGGTTGATGGAAAAAGACCAGCGTGCCCGCGTCCACCTGTTGCGCCAAACACTCTTCCAAAACTCGTCTCTGCTCAGGCTCCAATTTCGGCACAAACGTCGGGTCACCGTAAAGGGGCACGGCTTGCACCTCCACCCCCGCTTTTGCCAGCGACAGCACCGCGGCCCGGGCATGTCGGGCGTAGCCGCTCCGGTCTAAAAGCGGCGAGACCCAACGCACGCTTTGACGCGGTCCCGCCTCTGGCTTCCGGGAAAGGGACAGCGCAGAAGGAGGCCCGGACGTCGCTCGGTCTGCGCCACCGGGACCCGGGAGCCGCAACCGGGCTTTGTAGCGACGCAAGGTGTCCTGCAATCCGAACAGATCGGGGACTTCATCTTTCTTTTCCAACAGGTCGAGCAGATTCTCCAGGAGTTCCGCGTCGAGCCTGCGACCGTCGATACGGGCCATGAGGCGTTGCAGGCGCAACACGGCTAGGTCGATCTCGGATATGTCGAGATCGCGCAGGGCCTGCAGCACACTCCGCTGCAGCATCCCGCGGTCGCTTGCGTCCGCGGTGGCCACGCTCGCGATGAATGCGAGCACCCGTCGCCGTGCCGCTTCACGGTGCGCATCGGTGACCGGACGCCCCACTTCGCGCGCGAGCCGGACATTGAGCGCTTCTGGAAAATCCTCTATCATCAGTGAGTAGAACGGCGGGAGGTCCAACGGTTTATCCAACGCGGCGTACCGCAGGGTGCCGTGGCGCACCCGGGTGCTGTACGCGGCCAGAACGATCCCGAGCATCTCCAGTGTGACCGGCTCGAAGTAGGTGTTTTGACTGCCGAGAATCAAGAACTTTTTGGGCTTTGCGCCTCCTTCAGCGGCCCGGGCCTTTTCCGCTCTGGCGATTTCGATGAACCGGCGATACAGCCGCGCGGCGAAATTGACGCTTTCCGCTCTTTGCGCCGGCACGCGCCAGCCGGCCGAATTGCGTGTCTGCGGCAAATGCGCCATCGACAGGTCAAACACGATGACGTCGGCGCGCTGCAGCAATTCCGGCAGGTCGGCGACGAGGCAAGATTTCGGCAACGCATCAGCGCGCCCGGCGTCTTTTCCGGATAGCATTTCCCGGTCCACATAGATCCTGCCCCCATGCCCGGAGCTGCAGCGAAATTCCGCCAGCAGGCGTACCATCTCTTCGTTTGCTCCCACGTAGCCCACATTCAGCCCCGCGGGTTGTGTCACAAAGTGGTCGGCGAGGTACGGCAACGCGTGCCGGTTGTCGTAGAGCAGGCCCGCGTTGTAGGCTTGCGGCGAAAGCGCGTCCTCCAGATACGGTTCCTCCATCCCTGGCAAGATCTCTTCAAGTACGGTGACGAAGCCTCGGTTGTAGCCGTTCTCAATGCTGATTTCCTCGATGACTTCATTCGGCAGTCCCCAGGTTTCGGCCTGGTCTGGGAGATACGGAGAACTCACGCGATCCACAAAGCGGATGGGATCGTTACCGGTTTTGCGCTTCTCGCCGTGCATCATGGTAGGCTGGCGCGTGTGGTCGCAGTGATAGGCGAACACCTGTTCCAGCAACGAGCGGGTTTCCCCATTCAACAGATTCAGCCGCTTCGCCAGATTGCTGTCTACATGCCAGCCGGCCACCATTTCTTCGTGAAACCCGTGGATCTGGAAAATCTGGTCGCGCAGAAAAAGCTGAAAGTCGCCCGGACCATCGAACAGGTTGTAAGGCTGGCCGTAAATAACTTCATTGAGATGAAATCGCCGGCCCCAGTAAGCAAAAGCCGAGATCACCTCCCGGGGGCGCAGCCGGTCCACGGTTTCCCACAGCGCCTCCGGCATCTCGAAGCGGGGGAGTTCGTAAAAACCGTCTGGAATCTCCGCCACCACCTCGGAAAGCGACCGTCCCTCTTCTCGCACCACGAACACCATGTCCGTGTTGGTGGACAACATCCAGCGATTGGCGGGATTGGCCCGCCGAATGCCGACGTTGCGCGCCAGCGGCTCCAGCACCTTCAACTGGCTGTCGCGTTTGTGTTTTTCATAAAGCGCGGGACGCAACCGGAAAATCCGAAGAAGCCGCCGCGCCCGCGGGGTCAAAATGTCGTGAATCGATTCCGGAAACGTAGGCAGCTCGTCCGGCGTGTTGCAGTCCACGAAGATGATCTCATCTTCCGGATGCGTGAGCACCTCGGCGATGCAGTTCAGGCTGAGGGAAACCCGCTTGTGCATGTTGTAGCCGTGGGCGTCGTTCCGCCCATAAACAATTACAGAAATCATGTTGCTTGCTCCGCGATCAAATCGAGGGGGTTTTGCTTGCAAAACACATCATGCCGTCCACGGGGAGGGAAGCCGGACCCAGAGGCGTTTCCGCGCGGGCGGTGCCGGGCGGGATATCCAACAGAACATGGAATCGCGGAGACAGCAGGTCTCGGATCCTCCGGTTGAGGTCCGGGTGGTGCGTTCCGATGAGCATGAAGTCGATGCGACCCTCGTGCAAGGCCTTCTCCGCGCCCAGAAGCGCCTCGAACTCGGCGCCCTGGACATCCATGTGCAAAATGTCGATCCGGTCGAAACCGTAGTCGTGCATCAGCGTGTCGATGGTGTAGCACGGCACGGTCAGATTGCCGGCAAGATCGATCCCTTGCCCGTAGTCATCCGCCGGGTCCCCCTCGGAGGAGAAACGGCACGTCCCATTCGTGGCGCTTACCGCGCCGAACACCGCGATCCCGTCGATGTGCTGGTAGGTGAAATGCTCTCGAGTCCATTTGAAGTGGGTGGGTTCGGCTTCCAGGGCCAGACAGCGGTACCGTTCCGCGCGACACGAAATCAACTTGTGTTCG
>CAYQOI010000198.1:0-6700 GCA_964419085.1 uncultured Cytophagia bacterium
CCGCTGTACTGCGGAAGGGAGAGCATCCCGGACAAAAGGGTCGACAGAGCGAGAATTTTAAGAGTCATGTTAGCTGGTGTAAAATCAGCGGTCTGCTAATTGTTCAATTATAGACATTTTCGCAGAAAGTTTCAAGAAAAATAAGAGAGAATGGGCTAAAAAAATTATGGATTGAGCCTTTTTTATCGAACACGAAATGAATCAGTTGAAAAGCTTGTGTGGATTTCGCAAATTAACTTCGGATTAATTCACAAATTTGGCATTTACGGTCGATTCTTGCGACCTCGTGTGTCACTGAAGAGGAGTCTCGTCCGCTGTTCTATTCCTTGTTTGCCTAAAGATTCTTCCATGGTGCCAGTAGAGTGCCAGGCAATTTGTGAATGATTCAGGTAAAGCGTTACCGGACCTTGAAACTGAGTTCTTACAATTGGATGAGATGATGGACGGACCCGAAGAAAACGAAGAAAGCCGTCATCCCAATTCGCTCTATCTCACGATAGGGCTGATCCTGGGTTTAGGTCTTGGGCTGGGAGTTGGTGCGGCGCTGGGCGCGTGGCTGGGACACCGTGACATGTGGGTGGGGTTGGGCATACCGTTTGGCATCGTTTTCGGCCTGGTGCTCGCCGGCGGGATTTCTGAGCTGGTGGAGAGAAGGCGCGAATAGGAGCGGGCGCAAATGCTTCTGGATGGATTGTATCACGAAAACCTGTGGTACAGGATGGCCCGCGCATACTTTGCATTCTTCTTCCTTCTCGCGGCTGGGTATTTTTTCGCCTTCTTCTTGCTCCCCGAAGGGTGTCTCAAGGACCTGCCGATTCCTTCATCCGCGTTGCTGGGCGAGACCGGATCGTTGCTTTCGCTGCGGTTGAAAACGTTGGGCTACAATCTTCTCGTGCTGGGGGTGATAGTCTGCGCCAATCACTTCCGGGTACGCCAGTTTACGTTTGGCTATCTGCCACTGCTCGCCGACACTGTGATACTTGGCCTCTTTGCAGGCTCAAATTCCTTCAGCGGACCGGTTTCGGCCTACAGTTTGAAAGGGTGGCTTCTATTCCTCCGAATCGGGTTTCTGGAGTTTTCTGCTTATATCTTTGCCTGTGTCAGCACGACGAAACTCGCGATGTACCACGCCGAGCGATGGCGCGGACAACAGTTCAGGAAGGTGCGTAAGTTGAAAGAAATTGCGCTGACGTTTCAGGAAAGGCTTGTGCTGGCAATCAGTTTGATTTTGCTCTTCCTGGCAGCATTCAACGAGTGGAGCGCGATTAACCCGCGGACTTGATCCACCCTCGCAAACGCAGCCCCCGTCCGGCTCCCTCCAGGAATAGCTGCGCATGTGCACCGGTGGAAGTTCATACAAAGAACGAAGTCGGGATGTTCGGATTCTTTCTTGCGATTTCGTTTGCAAAAGAAGCGCCGATTTCTTAAGATAACACTTTACGAATGTATTCTAACCGTACGGTGTTCGATGCGTTGGGCTTGCCGAAAACCTCGTGGGCTTTTGTTCTGTTTGTTGGCTTTGGTAGGAAGCGCACACGTAACTGTGTCCTTTGCCCAGAATGTTTCCGCGAACAATTCCAGAAACTGGCGCGTTTCGGGGATCCTTCAGCCGCAGTATCTTCTCAACAAAGACATCGAAAATGATTCCTCCCTCACCAACAGTGGATTTCGGATTCGCCGCGCTCGAATCAAACTCACCGGCGATGTGAATGATTGGATCAAGACGATCATTCAGGTGGAGGTGCGGGACAACGACCCGCGCATCGAGGATGCCGAAGGACAGATCACACTGAGCAAACGCTTTTACATTCGATTCGGTCAGTTCAAGGTTCCGGTGTGGCGTGAGGAGTTGCGGTCGGCGGGCAAGCTGCTCCTCATCGAACGGAGTGCGGTGGCGGATTTTTTGACCGAACTCAACCTCGCAGGACGACAGGTGGGTATCGAGATCGGTGGGCAGACGCGCAAAGGGATCATCTGGGCCTTTAATCTCTCCAATGGCTCAGGGCCGGGGACGCGCGAGGATGCAGGGACGCCCAAAGAACGCGAATTCGTGAACAACGGGAAGCTGATCTCGGCTCGCTTGAATATCCCGGTGAGTCATGCATTTCATCTGGGCATTTCCGGGGCATCGAACCGGGTTGGGGCAGAGCCCGAGTCCACGGGGCGCATCAAAGTTTTCAGCACCGATTTCCGCCTGAACTTGCGCCTGTCGCCGGAAAGCCTCCTGGAGTTCGAGGGGGGCACCGCGTTCGGAAACGGGAGCGGCAATCTCGACCTACCGGTTGCCGGCAAGGAATTTCATCTTTATGAGATCTCGGGCCGCTGGAGCAAGCATCTGGTGGGAATGAAAGAAACCCTCGGGGGGCTCGATGGTGTCGAGTTCGCGGCCGGGCTGAGTTTCGTGGAGCCGGATATCGATACCGATAATGACGAGAGCTGGTTTTATCGCATGGGGCCGGCCGTCTACTTCGGACGACAGACCCGCATTCAACTCAACGGGGAAGTGGAAAATCCCACCGCACCTGACATGCCGTCGGTGTTTCGACTGCGGCTGCAATCGACCTTCAATTTTTGAGCAAAGGGACGGGAGACCGTCTGAGTCAGGCCTGCGTTTGAGAAGCAGAGTCGCCTGTGAGCAGGGCGATCTGTACCTCGCGCAAGGACTGTTCCAATTCGCGGAACGACTGAAAGCGTTTTTCCGGATCGGCGTCAGTGGTTTTGGCGATGGTTTCTTGCCAGAGTTCAGGAATAAGGTCGCGCTCTTCGGAAGGCGCTTCGCCGCGGTGCGCATCCAGCAGTTCCCGCGCGAGCATGCCCACCGCGTAGATGTCGCTGCGGATGTCCGGTGCCTGGCCGGTGTGGAGCTCGGGTGCTAGATACGATGGCTTCGGTTGGCCGTCATCCTGACTTCGGACAGGGGCCTCGAGGAATCCGGCTACCGCAAAATCCATCAATTTTATTTCTCCGGCGTCCGTGAGCCAGACATTTTCCGGTTTAAGGTTGTGATGCATCACGCCCTCGGCCTCGGCCGCGGCCAACGCTCGCACGATTTGGAGCAGGGTCGCAGCGATGTCGAGTTGACCCTCTTCCGCGGAAAAGCGTGTGTGGGTGACGGGCGCACCTTCAACATATTCCCGGGCAAAAAAGATCTGGCCGTCTTGTTCACCCATATCATACAATGTGGCGATATTCGGGTGGTTCAATCGTCCCAGCGCGCGCAGGGCGTCCTGAACGGTGTCGAGGCCGCCGTGCTCGCGGGCATGGCGTGTGGCGACGGACGGGGGGATTACCTTCACCACCACCTGCCGGCCAAGGGCATCCTCGGCGAGGTAGGTGGCGTAGTTGCGGTGGCGGGCCAGTGGCGTTTTCACAAAGATGTCTTTCAATTTGTACGGGGTCTCCGCGGAAACGGAAGCCAGCGGATCTTGCCACACGATCTCCACGCAGCGGACCGTTTCACCGGGGAGGAGCTGCTTTTCGAACTCTTCCGTCAGGCCAAACTCGCGGCTGTCGAGAGTGTGCAGGGCATCCGGCGCTGAGCCCATCGCCAGCAGCCGGCCGCCTGGCTTGCGGCTGGTTTCCTCCCGGGAGAGCTGGGCCAGGTGATGGGTGTGCAGGGCCCGGAGCAGAGCCTGAAGCTGCTCCGTCCGGTGGTTGACCGTTTTCTCGGGCACCAGCCACCATCCTGCAGAAAGGAGTGGGGCTGAATCGGGAGAGCGTTGCTCTGGCCGCAGCTGGGAGTTCCGCAAGAATGTGACGAGGGCTTCAACATGGGCACCCGGGTCGGTGCTGGTGCTCAAGAATCCGGAGCCGATCTCAACCCACTGACTGCCCGGAAGTTTTTCCAAATGCTGTCGCAGTGTTTGCATCGCGTCGCGGGAATCTGAGTTGCGCATTCCCTGGGCCCCCCACCGAAACTCGCCGGCCAGATAGCTTCTCCAGGAAGTAGATTTTGTTTTCCGATTTTTGGCGGCTCCGTTTGAGCCGTGCAGCAAAGGCTCCAGCAGGCTTTCAAAAAGCGGATTTCGCAGGTCCGCTTTCTGTTCCTGACCGTTGTCGAAGAAGTTGTCCATGGGGGTGAGTCCGAGAATGAACTTGTATTCCTCGAACTCCTGCTGCTCTGCCGCTTGCGCCACGTGCACCTCGGGCTCAGGCAATGCGACATGTAGCGTCAGATAATCTCTCAGAGCCTGGAGAGAAGGCTCGGCTTGAAAAGCTCGCAGGGCGGCCTCGATGACGGCCACATCGCGCTCGTTATCCACGGTACGGTGCTGGGATAGCGTTTCATACGCGCAGGTGAGGGCAAGCAATCGTTCTCGGTCCGGTTCTGCCTCCTCTTTGGCGCCCATTTGCTGAAGGAAGGCGGTTGCAGCCGAGAAATCCTGATCCCACCACAACCGCTCGACATAGGCTCTGGTTTCGGCCGCGTCCTTTCGGGCCAGAACCGCCTTCTCTTCTTCGAACTTTGCCTCCTGCATGTCCCCTGCGGAGCGGTAGTGGTTTTGCAAAAAGGAGCGAATCTGCGCTTCATCCGCCGGGGCAAACTCCACGGCTCTTTTGCAGATGGAGACCGCAAACTCACTGGTCACCTGGTGGGTTGAGAACAGGGTCGCCAGTGCAGTGAGCAGGCGCTCTGCGTTCGGCTGTGCGGCAACGGCTTTTTCGTAGAGGGCGAGCGCGGTGGCAGAGACATCCCGGCTGCCGATAGCTGCGAGTGCGGTTTCTTCCAGCACTTCTGCGTTATCAGGGTCCAACTGCAGCAGTTGGGACAACTTGGCATAGGCTTCGGCGAACTGCCTGCGTTCCAGGTAGGCCTTGCCCAGGGTGTGCAGCAGTTGCCGTATTCTTTCTTCCGCCGCGGCGTTCTTCTCGGTGGTCATATGCCTTGCGTTCTAAGCGTTTTCCGGGTTCTGTTTTTGAAGCTCCATCTTCAGCTCATTTTCCAGGATGGTGATGGTGTCGTCGTTGTCGCGCGGCCCCTCGGTGAGGAATTTTTGCGAGAGCACCGAGTTGATCTGCGGGTGGATGTTTGTGGCCAGGTTCAGATTGAGCAGGAGCCTGAAAACCTTGAGGGCCTTTTCGTCGGTGCGGCCCATAAGCAGATAGAGATTCGCAAGCGCCACGTACAACCGCATGCGTTCGGGATGCCTGGCGAGAATGCGTTCGTAGATCAACGCTGCTTTGGGGTAGTTGCCGCGCAGATAGTAGATGCGGGCCCTGCTCGTGGGGGCAAACAGCACGAAGCCGAACAGCGGCAAGACCACCAGCGCGGCGAAGGCACCGGCCACATAATATAGTTTGTCTTTCTTGGTCGTGGTCCGGCTCTTCAGCTTGCCCGGTGTGAGCTTCAGATTCTCTCGGGCCTCTGCCAGGAGGTTGGTGACGTTGCCGTCATCGGGTTGCAGCAACCGCAGTTTCTCCAGGATAAGGACCGCTTGCATCCAATCTTTGTTCTGCATCGCGGCCAGCGCTTTGTCGTACAGCGAGTTGACGTACTCCTTGGAATTCTGCTCCCTGAGGGTTTCGGTTTTCAGCGAACGCTCGATTTTTGCCACAAGGCTGGCGGTGTTCTTGTAATTGGGCTTGATATTCCGCACTTTTTCGAAAAACGCCAAGGCGGTGCCCAATTCGTTGCGGTTCAACGCGTCCACGCCGTCGGCATAGTACTGACTGAGGATGGTTTCGGTGCTTTCTTCTTCTAACCCCTGGTTGGCCTGTGCCAACAGTTCCTTCACCTTCAGATAATTGGGATCCACCGCTTTGACCTTTTCCAGCGCGATAATCGCGCCGGTCCAGTTCTTTGCCTTGAGCGCTTGAACTCCGAGGGTGTAATTTTCCTCCAGAGTCTTTTCGGCGGGCTTTTTGCTTTGCAGCTTTCGCAGGTCTTGCAGTTTGGTCCGCACATCCATGAAGTTCGGGTGCTTCTGCTCGATGAGCTCGTAGGTGTTGATCGCCTGCACGATATTACCCGCGGCGGTGTGCTGCTTTGCCAGGTTGTAGAGATCCTGGAGAAATTCTTTTTCCGCCCGGGTTTTGGTCACCGAATCCAGATGCGCGATCTGCTCGTCGAGCCGCGAGAAAGTGGGCTTGAGCGCCTTGATTTTAGTGTTAACGGCCTTGGCCGCGGCAAGGTCCCCGCGTGCGATGGCTTGTTGCGCCTGCCTGTAGAGCCGCTGCACCTGCATTTCCTTTTGCACGATCTGGATCAGATTGCTGAAAAAGCTCTGTGTCGTTCGGTCGAGCGTTTTGCCGTCTTGCAGGACCCCGAGGGCCTCCTGGTATTTTTGTTGTTCGTAGAGCACCCGGCCCAACTCAAATGCGACCTTCGACCTGGTCTTTCGGTCCACGGCCACACGTTCGGCGCGATGCAAGGTGGCTTCGGCATCCGGGAGTTTGCCCAGTTGTCGCTGCACCGCGGCCAGGTTGAGCAAAATCTTGGGTCGGATTTTGTTTGTGGGGTCGTTGGGCTTCGCTTCGTAGGCCCGGCGCAGATAGGTTTCTGCCAGGTCGAATTTGCCCGCCTGGCGGTAAAGTACCCCGACGTTGAAGAGTGCTTCCACGAAGAGCGGTTCGTATTCGATGGCCTTCAGGTAGGCCTCGATTTTTTTCTGCGAGTCTCTTTCTTCTACGCCGGTCCGAAACCAATTCTCCGCCCTCGGGTTTCGTGCCTGAGCAGAAAGCCGGACCGGCAGCACGAACG
>CAYQOI010000199.1:0-6673 GCA_964419085.1 uncultured Cytophagia bacterium
TCGATGTGCCAGTGCGGCCGAACCGAAGCGCGAAGATGGTGCCGGTGCCGGCCCGCCACACCGCCAGGTCCGAACGCGCTGCCCACGTAGAGGTACCAACCAGGCTGAAAGCGAAACGCGCCCAGTTTGCCCACCTGCACGGTTCGCTGGCCCAAAAGCTCCAACAGCAGTACGTACGTGCCCGAAGACCGCGCAGGCGCCTCGGACGCACGCGGGACGGCACTTTGGTTGCGCTTAAACATCACCCTTTGTGCTGATGATCTTGCCCACCAGCCCGTACTCGACGGCCTCCTGCGCGGTCATCCAGTAGTTGCGGTCCGCGTCCTTCTCCACCCGCTCCAGCGGCTGGCCGGTCTGCTCTGCGATGATCTGATTGAGCCGCCGTCTCATCTTCACGATTTCCTCTGCCTCGATGGCCAGGTCGGCCGCACTGCCGCTGGTTCCCCCCAGCGGCTGGTGAATCATGAAGCGTGTGTTGGGCAGGCACAGCCTCCGTTCTTTCGGCGGCGCGGAAAAAATCAGTGCCGCGGCACTCGCCACCCACCCCGTTCCCACTACTTTCACCGGCGCGTCGCAAAATCGGATCATGTCGAAAATCGTGTCACCGGACTCCACATGTCCGCCCTGGGAGTTGATGAAAATCGTGATGTCGTCCTTAGACTCGTTGCTCAGCACAAGCAGTTTTTCCGTCACCCGCTGCGCCACGTCCTGGCTGATTGCCCCGTAAATCAGCAGCGTTCGCTGCTGCAAAAGTCGCTGCTGGAGCAACTCGTGCTCGATCAATTCGCGGATGTTGGCATCGGCCTGCGACTCAATCGTTTTCTCCATAAACGAATACCTCCTGCTTAAGGTTTGTGCTACGCATCATCTTGGTTCAATTGGAAATCACCAGTTCCAGCTCATCCCCCACTTCGACGTTGAGTTCCTGACTCACCGGCCGGTCCCCGCTTCCGATTGGGTCGGCGAGAAATCGAATGGTGTGCGCCCCAAGAACCAGATCCTCGGGAATTTCAAAGGTTTCGTCGCTCAGGCCCCGCACCAGCCCCAGTCGGACCCGCTCTCCGCGGCTCAAGACGTAGATGGTCATATCGTAAAAGTTGCGATTCTCCACGTGAACCGTGGTCTTGGGCCGCTTCCGGACTTGCCCAAAGTCATCCTCTTCGCCTTTTGTGCCGGCACGGCAGCCCCACAAAAGAGCCAGAATCATGAGACAAGTTAACGTACGCATGCGACTTCCTCCATTCGAATCGTCCAACCGCCTTCACCGGCGCGCCTGCCCCATCCATGGGCTCCCTAGACCGGGGCGAGCGCCGGACGCCGGCTGGACCGCAACGGGAGCTTCTCCGCGACACGGGTCAGAAAATCGCGTTCAAACTCCTCATTACTCTTGTAAACGTACCCCAGGCTCTGTAGCCAGATGTCCGCCTTTTCCATGCACAGGTAGAAAAATACTCGACCAAGCCATGGGGAAAACGCCCCGTACATGTGCCGGAACATCTCGACCTTCACCTCATCCGGGTAGGTCAGCTTCCCATGCGGGTCCGGCACCATCTCCATCTGCAAGATCTTTGTGGGCTGCCCGGACTCCCGGATCTGCTTGATGGCGGGTTTGATCAACGTCACCGAGCCAAACGAGATAAATGCGACTTCTTCTGGAACAAAGCGTTCCATGACCAGCGCAGCAAGCTCAGCGTACGCGCTGCGCCAGCCAGCATAGTACACCATGGGGTGAAAATGAAACGCCACCTTTATCCCGACATCCGCCACCGCGCGCGCAGCGTCGAGCCGTTCTTCCAGCCTGGCGGTAAAGCGCTCCTCGTTTTGGATGATCGTCGGTGTGTTGAGCGACCAACTACACACGATATTCGGGGGCACAGCGTGTTCCAAAAAGTAGCGTACGTTGTTGGACTTCGTCTTGAACTCGAGCAGCACGTTGGGATGTTGTGCCGCAAAGGCACACAGCGCATCGAGGATGCCATAGCGATTGCCCCACACCAGTGAATCGGAAGATTGCCCGGTGCCGAAATGGTAGAGGCGATCCGGTTCCAGCCGAATGCTGTGCAGTTTCTCAGCCAATCCCGCATCGAAGGCAAAACGGTCGCTGTAGAAGGTCTGGATGGTGCAGTAGCTGCAGCCAAAGGCACAGTTTTCCACCGCATCGATGGTGTGCAGATTGCAGCAGACCGTCTGCTCGGAGGCCACGGGGCACATCCCGTGAATCTTCTTGTCGCTCCACTCCAGCGTGACCGGCCGCTTCTGCCGGGCCTTGAGGCCGGGTAGCCCACCTTCGGGATAAACCTTGGGCCGCCGCCGGAGTTGTGCTAGATGACGCCGAAGATGCTCCAGGAACGCCGCCTTAGACCTGGGGTGCACCGTTCCCACGGTACTCCGCTGCAACCAGGCAGAGAGCCCGGTTTCGCCCCACATCCTGAGATCCCGCGCGGCCAGCACCACCTCACGAAATTCCTGAAAAGTGAATCGGTAAGCAAACGCGAGCTCGCGAATGAACGCCTGCTCCTCTGCGGGAAGCTTTCGGTACAGAGTCTGTTCCGCGAAAGAGTCGAATTTCTTTTGGTAGTCGAATTGCCGTGCCACCGGTCCACCATCCTTATCAAGTTCACGACATTATACAAAAAATTTGACTGAGACTCAAGATGAAAATGGGGGGCGGTTGGCACCGCTGCCATTGCCGGGGAAATCGGTGGACAGGGAGGCGAGGCTTACGGGGAAATCGAGGGCTCAGGTCACTTTCTTCCTCTTCCGGCGTTTACGTGTCCGTTTCCTTTCCGCAAGAAGGGCCAGCACCGCTTCGAGCTCGCAGTTAAGGGCTTGAATGCCGGCTTCCATGATGGTGTTGTCGAACCCGTAAACCTCCGCGTACACGCCGTACAATTTCAACAACTTCGAGATGGCCAGTGCGGCGCGCAAACGTTCCTGCGCGTCGCCGGTTGGTACCCCGTTGCCCTTTTGCTTTCCGTTTTTACTCATCCAAAACCCCGTGGCGAAAAGAATCCTCCTGCCTCCAAGCAAGGACCGTACCACACGAGGTAGTCGCAAGTGACCGAAACCAACTCTTTGAATAACAGACAGTTGTGAACAATCCCCAGAACCGGGGAGATCCCAAGAATTGTGACTATCTGAGAATGGGCATCGACGTTGAACAACACACTCCTGTCGAATGTCCCAAAGAGGAAGGCAAAATGAGGAAGCGGCCGGCCGGCTCAGGCAGGCAGGATTCTGTACGAGGTGACGATTTCTGCCGTCTTGCCCACCATGCCCGCCACAGAACAGTACTTCTCCATGGACAGACCGATGGCGCGCTCCACATCTTGTGGCCGAATGTTGTGACCGGTGACCACGTACTCCAGATGGACTTTGGTGAATACACGTGGATGCTCGGCTGCACGCTCGGCTTCGAGGTTCACCTGGAAGTCGCTCACCTGGGCCCGCCTTTTCTGCAAAATGAGCAGGACGTCGATGCCGGAGCAGGTTCCCAGCGCCATCAGGACCATCTCCATCGGCCCGGATGCGGCGTCAGCTCCGCCCTCCGTGGCGGACGTATCCATGACCACCCAGTGCCCCGAATCCGCTTTGGAAGCGAACGTCGTTCCGTGAATCTGTTGAATCGTGGCTTTCAAGGGCTCAGATAATCCCCACTTCTTTACCCACCTTCTCGAAAACGCCCACCGCGAAGTCCAGGTCCTCCTGCGAGTGCGTCGCGGAGTTCATCAGGCGAATCCGATCTTTGCCCTTGGGCACCGTGGGATAGCTGATGGCCATGCCGAAGATGCCGTTTTCGAAGAGTGCCCGGCTAAAATTCTGGGCCTTCTTGGGATCGCCGATCATCACCGGGGTGATGGGCGTGACGGTGAGGCCAAGGTCAAACCCGAGGTCCCGCAGCTTCGATTGGAAGTACTTTGTGTTGGCCCAGAGTTTCTCCACCAGATCGCCCGAGGCGGTGAGGATATCCACCGCCTTGATGCAGGCCGCGACGTCCGCAGGCGTCACCGCGCTGGAAAACAGAAACGGCCTCGCACGCTGCCGCAGGTAATCGACGATCTGCTGCTTGCCGGACACGTAGCCGCCCACCACACCGAACGCCTTGGACAGCGTTCCCACTTCGATGTCCACCTGGCCGTGCAATCCGAAGTGGTCGGCGATTCCGCGGCCTGCGTCTCCCAGGACGCCCTCGCCGTGCGCGTCGTCCACCATCACCATCGCGTCGTAACGCTGTGCCACCTCCACGATCTCCGGCAGCGGTGCGATGTCACCATCCATGCTAAACACGCCGTCGGTGACCACCAACTTGCGCCGGGCCGTGCGGAACTCCTTGATTCGTTCCTCCAGAGAGCTCGCGTCGCAGTGCGAAAACCGCACGGTCTTGGCCTTGGACAGACGACAAGCATCGATGATGCTGGCATGATTCAGCTCGTCGGAAAAGATCACGTCGCCCTCACCCATCAAGGTGGGAACCACCGCAACGTTGGAGTTGAAGCCCGACTGGAAAGAAATCGCGGCCTCCACCTTCTTGAAACGGGCCAGCTTTTCCTCCAATTCGTTGTGCAGACTCATGGTCCCGGCAATGGTCCGCACCGCTGCGGGTCCCACGCCGTAGTTCTCGATGGCCGCCTGAGCCGCCTTCTTGAGTTCAGGGTGATTTGCAAACCCCAGGTAGTTGTTGGAACACATGTTCAGGACCTTCTTGCCATCCACCTCCACCCACGCGTCCTGCGCACTGCCGATGGTGCGAATCGTGTTGAACAACCCCTGCTCTTTGAGCTGCTTTAGTTCTGCGTCGAGAAAACTCAAGTTCGCCATTTTTCGCCTCCACTCAAATTTAGTTTGGAGAACCCGTCTTCCGCCCTTCCCGCCGTGTGCACAGAAAGGACTATCCTATTCAATCCGACGTGGGGAAGAACACAATCTTGCCGCAACTGGCGCTTTTCATCAGCTCCATGCCCTTGTCGAATTCGCTCAGCTTGAAGCGGTGCGTGATCACAGGCGTGACGTCCAGAATCCCGGACTCGAGAAAGCGCGCGGCTTTGTACCATGTGGAAAACATACGCCGGCCTGTAATCCCGTAGACCCGGATCCCCTTCATGATGATGCCTTCGTTCAAATCGATCTTGACATCGCTGTTGAACAGTCCCAATAAGGAGAGACGCCCCCCTGAGGTAATCATGCCCATGCCCTGGCGCAGCGCGGCTTCGTTGCCCGACATCTCCAGTACCACATCCACGCCGTCGCCCCGTGTTTCTTCCATGACCGTGGCGACCACGTCATCAGTCCTGCCGTTCAGCACAAAATCTGCGCCCATCTTCTTTGCGATCTCCAGCCGGTAAGGGTTCACATCCGTGGCAAAGATCTTGGTGGCACCGCTGATCCGGGCGATGCCCACCGCAAAGAGGCCAACCGGACCACACCCGGTGACGGCCACGATCTTGCCGGCCACATCCTCGGCCAGCACCGTATCGATGGCATTGCCGAGATTCTCTTGAATCGTCGCGATCTCGGGGGGCAAATTAAACTCGTTTTTCCACACGTCCACCTCCGGAATGGACACCAGCTCGGCAAAGGCGCCGTCGCGATCCACACCGAGAATCTTCAAATTCTGACACACCTCTGAACGGCCGGTGCGGCACTGGTAGCAGAAGCCGCACGGAATATGCGTCTCCACCGAAACCGAATCGCCCACCTTCACGCTGGTCACCCGTTCGCCCACCCGCTCCACGGTGCCGGTCATCTCGTGTCCCATGATTTGAGGCGGCTTGATGCGGTTCTGCGCCCACTCATTCCATTCGTAAATATGTAAATCCGTGCCGCAGACCGAAGTGGCCTTGACACGAATCAGAACGTCCAGCGGCCCCACCTCTGGTACAGGCACCTCTCTGAACTCGGCGCCCGGGCCGGGTGCCGGCTTGACGACAGCCTTCATGGTTTCAGGCATGATCGATTCTCCCGATTGTTGAACCATGACTCCCTTCGAAGCGATAACAAGTTACACAACCAGAGGCTAAAAGTCAATCCCATCAACGCTTCCCTCTGGCTGCGTTCACTGCAACCAGGACCGGATCCCACACAGGAGCAAAAGGCGGCGCGTAGCTCAGGTCCAGATAGGCGATTTCATCCAGCTTCATGCGGTTGGTCAGTGCGGCCGCGAAGATATCGATGCGCTTACTCACCCCCTCCTGCCCCACCATCTGCGCGCCCAGCAGCCGAGCGGTTCGCCGGTCGAAAACCACGGTAACCGTCACGGGCCGGGCGGTCAAAAAATAGCCCGCCCTGGAATTGTGGCTCACGGTCACGGCATCGGCCGCAAAGCCGAGTTCCAGGGCCTTTTGCTTGCTCAGGCCGGTCCTGGCAACTTCCAGCGTAAACACCTTGAACGCCGACGTCCCTACAACCCCCTTGAGCGCCGCGGTGCCCCCACCGACGTTGGTGCCTGCCACGCGTCCCTGCTTGTTCGCGGTGGATCCCAGCGGGATGTAGTCCGGCTTTCCCGAAACCAGGTTGCGCACCTCGACACAGTCCCCCGCGGCGTAGACATTCGGCAGGCTGGTTTCCATTTTCCAGTTCACCGAAATGGCACCGGTGTTCCCCAGACGAATCCCCAGGGTGCGCGCCAGGCGGGTGTTGGGTTCCAAACCCGCGCAGACCAGCACCAGGTCACACG
>CAYQOI010000200.1:0-6660 GCA_964419085.1 uncultured Cytophagia bacterium
GTGTTGGGACCCTGGTTGGTCACGGTGAGGGCGAAGGCGAACGGCTCTTCGGTAAGCACACTGTCCCGCGTGACGGTTTTTGACAAGGCCAGGTTAGCTCTCCGGGGGACGAGGTCTACCACAACGGTTGCGGAGTCGTTGGACGGGTTGGTTTCGTCCGGGCTTAGCACCGTCGCGAGGTTGACGAGCCGGTCTGAGACGGTTGTGGCCGAGAGGGCCACGTTAGCTTGAAAACTCACCGAAAAAGTTTCGGCCACTGCGAGGGAATCGAGCTGCCAGAACAAGGTGTCGCCTGCCGTGGCACTCGGGAGCACGCTGAAATGCGACGGGCTGACCTGCGAGGGCAGGATGTCTTGCAAAGTGATGCTCCGTGCCACGTACGGCCCGTTGTTTCGGAACTCCAGGGTGTAGTGAAACGCGCTCCCCTCTAAGATGGAATCCACATCAGCGGTTTTTGACAGCGCGAGGTCGTGGAGAGGGGGGAGAATGACGCTGGCCTGCGCGGAGTTGTTCTGCTCGTTGACGTCGCAGAAGCCACTTACCGCACTGAAGCTGGTAAACACGGACGGCGCGGAACCGGGCAACTGTATGAGCTTCGCGTTCCACGGGACCGTGATCTCTTGCTGGGGCGGAACGGAGGCAAAGCGCCAGAACAGGGTGTCGGCGATCAAGGTGTCGGGAGCGAAGCTCGGGAAGCCTGTGGGTGCCACCATGTCCGGGATCGTGCTCCAAAGCACCAGGTCGTTTACCGTTTCCGGGCTGACGTTCTTTATGGTTAGAATAAAGCTGAATTCTTCATCCGGGAGCACGGTGGGCCCGGAGGTCGTTTGCTGGAGCGCGACATCGAATGCGGTGGTGTTGGGCCCCACCTCGACGCGCACCAGATGTACGCTCTCGGCCCCGGCAAATCCGCCGCCTTTGAGGAATTGCGGGTAGGTGTCCGCGATGCGTTTGTAGTGATTCATGCTGACGATATAGTTGCCGGGTTCCAGAAAGAAGACGCCGGCGTCCACCACCAGCGTATCCGACACGCCCTGTGGGTCGGTGACCAGCTTGAAGGGCCCCGCGTTGTGGTCGCACGGCACCGGGCAGACGGAGCTGTCTTCACTGCAGACCATGAGAAAGAATCCCTCGTTGAGTTGGTCCGCATCGTAGCCCACCCGTGCCCGCAGGCGGTAGAAGTCCGCGGTCAGAATTTTGATGCAGAGCAGATCGATGCTTACCAGACTGTCGTCATCTGCGACCACCTTGGTCAGTGGCGAAAAGTTGCGCGCAACCGTGCTGTCCTGAACGACCAGCGGGTTGTCACAAAGGGTTGAGGTCTGGCTGAAAGCATCAGAGGCGGGACCGAGCAGCAGAAGACCGGCTGCAATAGTAAGGAAACGAAAACGCACGATGTCCAAAGTCCGACTTGCCACAACAGGGTCTCATCATCAAAGTAACATTTGGCTCAGTGCAACAATGCCGATTCGCAAGTCACATGCGGTCTCAGAATAGACATAAAGATTTCTTCAATGATTACCTTCAGCCGCGAGCTTTTGCGGAGACCGGCACGCACCCGTCCCACGGCGGTTCAAGCTCTTTTCGCTTGATTTTAATTCGGTCTTTGAGTACTCTTTCTTGAGGAATGTTTCTCCTTTGTCAAGGTTGTGAATCGCCGTGCTGACCGGGATTCGGACGAAAGTGCAGGAGGAGCGAGATGTTCTGGTCGTGTCTCAAGGGGAAGGGCTGGGTTGGACTTGTCATCGTTTCGGTGCTTTTTGCCGCGTGTTCCCACGATTTGCCGATCGCCCCGCGCGTGCAATCCGACATCCCCGCCGACGGAATGTGGCGGGCCGTGGGACCCTATGGCCTGAATGTCAGCGCTATCGCGGTGACGCCCACGCAGCCGGAGGTCCTTTTGCTGAGCTCGGACAGGGGCAACATCTACCGCTCTGGGGATTCCGGACAGACGTGGCAGCGCGTCGCAGGGTTGGGAGTGACGATCAGAACCCTGCAGTTCCATCCCTCCGACCCCGACGTGGTGTTTGCTGGTACCGACCTCTTCGGGCTGGAGAAATCCACCGACGGCGGACTCACGTGGTCACCTTCCGGTAAAGGCCTGGAGCTTGACCCGTTTGTTTACGCCATCGCCATCGACCCGCAAACCCCCACCACCATGTACGTCGGCACCTTTCAAAGCATCGGCACCGGCGGCGTGTACAAGAGCACCGACGGCGGCGGCACCTGGCAGCTTGCGCGCAACGGCATGAGCGATGCGTTTGTCCTTTCCCTCGCGATGGACCCAAAGCGACCGGAGATTCTCTACGCCGGCACCTTCAACGGTGCAGACGGTTTCTACAAAAGCACCGACGGTGCCGCGAGTTGGGTGCCCGCAAATGCCGGGCTGCGCGGCAAGGATGTCTTCGCGATCCGGGTTCATCCCGAACAGACGGAGATCGTTTATGCGGCCACCGGTAACGGAATCTACAAATCCACAGATGGGGCGCAGAGCTGGCGGACCGCCAACAACGGGTTGAGTACGCTGGACATTCGCGCGCTGGTCATCGATCCCAAAGACCCGGAGACGATTTATGCGGGTAGCGGGCTCGGCGTTTTCCGGTCCACCGACGGCGGGGCCAACTGGACGCCGGTGGTGGCCGGGCTTAGCAACCGCGTGGTCCTGAATCTTGCAATCGATCCGGAAAACCCGCAAACGCTGTTCGCCGGGGCCGCGGGCGTGGTGGGAGAGGCGGAGCTGGGCACGTTCATGGGCGGACTCTTCCGGAGCGACAATGGCGGGCAAAGGTGGCAGTTTGCCAGTCAGGGTCTGCTCAGCGCAGACATCCGCGCGGTGAAGATTGCACCATCCGATCCCGCGGTCATCTATGCAGGGTCCTTTAACCACGGTGTACTCCGCAGTCTCGACGGCGGGCAGAGCTGGAACAGCATCTCTGGGGGCATCAACGTCGGTTTGACCAATCCGCAGATTCTGGCCCTGGACGTCGACCCGGGCACACCGGAAACGCTCATCGCCGCGACCTTTTCCGGCGGCATTTTCCGCAGTGAAGACGGCGGCAGAAAGTGGCGGAATGTGTGGGCGGGGGGCCGCGTGCAGGCGCTGGCACGGGATCCGGTGGATGCCGATGTGCTGTACGCGGCCAGCTTTTCAGAAGGAGTTTTGAAGAGCACCGACCGCGGAGCCACCTGGAAGGCGACGGGTTTTGTACAGGGGGGCATCTTCAATCTGGTGGTTGACCCATCCAACCCGACTGTTCTGTACGCGAGTGTCAGCGCCGGCGACCCCGTGGGAGGGGTCTACAAGTCGGTGGATGGAGGCGTGACCTGGAGCAAGAAGAGCGCAGGGATTATGAACCCACAGGTGCGCGCCCTGGCGCTGGACCCGAGCGCGCCCTCGACGCTTTACGCCGGGACGCTGCGCAGCCGGCGGCCGACCGTGCCACCGCAGTTCTATCGCAGCACCGACGGCGGGGAGTCGTGGGAATTGTTGGTGGAAGGGGATTTCGATACGTTTGTGATTTTGGTGGACCCGGAGGCCCCGCGCACCTTGTACCGTGCGACGCTGGGCAATGGCGTACTGCGCAGTGTGGATGGAGGCGCGACCTGGGAACTCATCAACGACGGGTTGAGCAACACCAGCATTCTCGCCCTGACCTTCGATCCGGCGGATTCCGGCATTCTGTACGCCGGTTCATTCGGCGACGCGGTTTTTCGCGTGCGCTTCTGATCCCTGGGGGTCTGAAAGCAGCATGCTCAGAGAGATTCGCCCCTTCTCCGCGTCGATTTTGAGGATGCGCACGTCGATGACGTCCCCTACAGACACCAACTCCAGGGGGTTCTTCACAAACCGTCGCGACATCTGACTTTTGTGCACCAGCCCGTCGGTCTTCACACCGATATCCACGAACACGCCGAAATCCACCACATTTCTCACCGTTCCCTTTAGAATCATGCCTTCGCTCAGGTCCTCGATTTTGAGAACGTCGCTGCGGAAGATGGGTTTGGGCATCTCGTCGCGCGGGTCGCGACCGGGCTTTTCCAGACTTGTGATGATGTCTTCCAGCGTCGGCAGTCCGACCCCACACTCCCGCGCCAGATCGGAGAGCGTCACCTTCGTTTCCTTGATGCGCTCGCGGAGGAGCTTGCCGTTGCCTTTGATGTCGTTCTCTGTGAGGTTGAAACGACGCAACAGCGTTTCGGCCGCGTCGTACGACTCCGGGTGAACCGCAGTGGAGTCGAGAAAAAAATCGCCATCCGGGATTCTGAGGAAGCCCGCGGCCTGCACGAAGGCCATTTCCCCCAGCCCTTTAACGTTGGTCAGCTCTGTGCGCGAGCGAAAACGGCCGTGCGCTTCGCGATACTTGACGATGTTCTCCGCGGTGCGACTGTTGATGCCGGCCACGTATTTCAGCAGCGACTTGGACGCGGTATTCAGATCCACGCCCACGTAGTTGACCGCAGACTCCACCACCCGGTCCAGCGATTCGGCCAGGCGGGTCTGGTTGACGTCGTGCTGGTAGAGCCCCACTCCGATGGATTTGGGGTCGATCTTTACCAGCTCCGACAGGGGGTCCAGCAGGCGGCGAGCGATGGAGATGTTGCCTCGCAGTTCCGCGGGCAGGTCCGGAAACTCCTCTTTGGCCAGGGGGGAGGCCGAATAAACCGACGCGCCGGCCTCGCTGACGATGACGTAGTGCAGCTCCCGGTCAGTCTCACCGATCACTTCGGCAACCAGCATCTCGGTTTCCCTGGACGCGGTGCCGTTGCCGATGGCTACCACGTCCACGCCGTGCCGCTGGATCGCGTCCTTGAGCTGCAGTTTGGAATAGTCCCAGCGGTTTTTAGGCTGATGGGGGTAGATGGTGAACCCTTCGAGATATTTGCCCGTGGCATCGATGACTGCCACCTTGCAGCCGGTGCGGTAGCCGGGATCGATCCCCATGATGATCTTGTCCCGGACCGGCGGGGCCAGCAGAAGATTCCGCACGTTTTCTGCAAACACCTTGATGGCGTGCTCGTCGGCCGTGTCGGTGATCTGGTTGCGGAGTTCCCGTTCCAGCGCGGGTGCGATGAGCCTCTGGTAGCTGTCCTTGAGCGCGAGTTCGATCTGTTCCGCGAAGACGGAGCGGGGATTCTTGAGATAGTGGCGGCGGAGAATCTCGTGCGCCGCATCGAGGTCCACTTCGATTTTCACTTTCAGATAGCCTTCCCGCTCCCCGCGGTTGATCGCGAGCGTGCGGTGGGGTCGAATGTGCTTGACCGGTTCGCGGTAGTCCGCGTACATGCCATAGACCGAAACGTCGCTTTCGTCGCGTGCGGCCGAGGTGAGCAGTCCCGTGGCAAAGGTGAATTTGCGCAGCTCCTTGCGCAAGTCGGCGTTTTCAGAAACGATCTCGGCGACGATGTCGCGCGCACCCGCCAGAACCGCGTCGATGCTGCTCAGCTCTTTTTCCGGATTCAGGTAGGGTCGGGCGATTTCCTCGATGGTGCCCTGTTCGATTTCCTGCGCCAGCATGAGCAAGGCGAGGGGCTCCAGTCCCTTTTCCTTTGCGACGGTCGCGCGGGTGCGCTTCTTGGGTTTGTACGGCAGGTAGAGGTCTTCCACCTCTTGCAGTTTGGTGGCCTGCTCGATCTTGGTTTTCAGCTCCGGCGTGAGTTTGCCTTGCTTCTCGATGGATTCCAGCACCGTGGCCTTGCGTTCCTCGAGATGGCGCAGATAGCGGATGCGGTCCTCGATCTGCCTGATCTGTTCCTCGTTCAGGCCGCCGGTCACCTCTTTGCGATAGCGGGCGATGAACGGGACGGTGTTGCCGTCATCCAGAAGCTTTACGGTCTGCTCCACGTCGGTGGCCTTGAGCCGGAGCTCTTCTGCGATCAAGGCGCTGAAGCGAGTTTGCAACTCCATTCTCCTAAATTCGCGTTTGATTTGTGAGGAGCAATTGTTTATATTTGGCTTTCACAGGTGCCTGTACTGCGCATAAGAATGTAGGAACTTTTGGTAAAAAAGCAAGCGGAACCGTTATGGCCTGGATCAAGATGGTGACAGAGGAGGAGGCGGAGGGACGCCTGAAGGAGTTGTACGAGAAGCACATGACGCCCCAGGGGGTCGTGGACAACGTGCTGAAAATTCACAGCCTGAACCCGAAGTCGTTGGAAGAGCACTACCGGTTTTACCGCACGTTGATGTACGGCAAATCCGAGCTTTCCCGGCCTCAGCGCGAGATGATCGCGGTGGTGGTTTCCGCGACCAACCGGTGTCACTACTGAATGACGCATCACGGAGCGGGTCTCCGTCGGCTGACCAAGAATGACACGCTGGTGGCGCAACTGAAGCAGGACTACCGGCAGGCTGAGATTTCCGAGTCGGATAGAGCCATGCTGGACTACGCGGTGAAGCTCACCAAGACGCCCTGGGCCGTGGAGAAGCGAGACGTGGAGAAGTTACAGCACGCGGGATTCAGCGACGCCGCGATTCTCGATATCAACCAGATCGTCGGATACTATAATTTTGTCAACCGGCTCGCGGACGGCCTGGGCGTGGAGCTGGAGGCTTACTGGCAGGAAGAGGACACGGAGTGAGGTGGGGTGAAAGTCACCAACAAGCAGATCCTTCGGCGCATTTTTGCGCTCTGTAGCGACGTGCTAGAGGCCGCGATTTCT
>CAYQOI010000201.1:0-6625 GCA_964419085.1 uncultured Cytophagia bacterium
GTTAAGGTTCTTGCCGTTTGGAAAGGCGCCATGATAGTACGGGTACATCGAAGTCATGATCGACGCGTGGGACGGCAGCGACGACGCCCACTGCACATATGTCTGCTCAAAAAGAACGCTGCGCTTGGCCAGCGCATCGATGGCCGGCGTGGTGTTTTTGTCGTAACCGTAGCAGCCGAGCCGGTCGGCCCGCAACGTGTCCACGATCAGGAGGATGACGTTGGGCTTGTCCCCGGTCAACGTCCTCCCCGAGGCCGGATTGTGCAAGAATGCCAGAACCAGCGCCGCGAGCCAAACAAGTGCGACGGACCGCGAAGCCCCCTTCCGGAGCGGATTCAGTCGAACGCGTTTGCTCCCCACTGTTCTGCTCGCTGTCTCAGCCACGAGCAGGGCCGCGACAACCACGAGGGCATCGTAGAGAAGCGATTTCCCTGACAGCGCCGGTCGCGGGGTGTTGTAGTTCACCCACATCCCCAGCGTGAACGCGGCCACGAAAAACCAGATCAGCCTTGCGTTCCAGCCCCTGGTGCTGAACTTCCGGTTCCCCATCATGCGGGAAAGGACGAAAACCGCGGAGCCCACCAGGAGACTTACCGCAAGGGTAAAAACCAGAAAGAGGCCGGTGGCCAAAGAAATGAATTTGACCAGGTCTGCAATGAGGCCAAGATGCACGGCATTGTTCAAAAGAACCCGCGTCGCGATCACCATGGCTTCGAACAAGCCCACGATGAACCCCGCGAGCAAGCCTGCTTCAAGCGCGTCCCCGATCACAGAGCTGTATTTTGAAGATGGACTGGTCATCGCTCATTCATCTCCCTGATTCAATGAAACGTTGTCATCCACAGAAGAAGTCAACACAAACAACGAAACGCTGTTGTTTTGCATGCTGAAGGATGTCTTGAAAACCCGGGTGGCGGTGTTCACCTGCCAGACGGGCTGATAAAGCTCCAGGTCGTCGTGCCCATCTATCTGCTTGAACTGAAGCGGAGTGAGCCTTCTGGGCTTCCCCATTCTTTTCCACACGGCATACCCGTTGGAGTGCATTTCGTCGATGGCGAACCAGCGCACCTGAAACTGCCGGAAGGGGAGGTTCCGCACTTCGAGGCTGACTCTGACGCTGTCCCGGCTCTTGTTTTCGCGGTCGTCCTCGTTTAGATTGTAAACGATCACCGCCACCGAGCCAGAACCCGCTTTGGTGGCAATGGCATGCGTATGGCTCCCGAACTTGCTCCCGTCGACCTCTCTCAGCCGTTCGTTTCCCAGATACCCCAGCGCCTCGAACGCGTTGTAGACCGGCCGTTTCACCATGCGAGACTCGCGACCGACCTTCACGGTGGACGCGATCCCTTTATCTTTGTCAAAGTTCTTGCCGAACTGGGTACTGGTCCAGAACACGAACTCTCTGGGTTGATACGCGTTGCCGTACTTTTCGCCCAAAAAGAAAACCGCATCCACCAGTTTTACCAACCAGGCTGCGGTGTAGCGCGTGTTATAGAGGAGACCTTTATCGTTTTTCGGTCCCGTTTCGGTGAGCAGAAAAGGCAGGCGCCGGGCAGCCCGCTTCACTTTGGGGTGGTCGTGTTTGACCGCGCGACCGACCTTCCACAGGATCTTCCCGATCACGGTGTTGTCCCTTTTGCGCGAGCCGGGGCCTCCGACCTTTCCGTAAGCATGTGAAGAGATGAAATCGATGGGGGTTCCCACACGACCTGTGACGTAGTTTTTCTCCAGCACCACATGCTCCAGGAGCTGGCTGATCTGCCCGCCGGCGCTGGCCGGACCCCCGATGCGGATCTGTGGGAAGGCCCGTTTGGCCGCCTGAACCGTGTAGTCGTAGAGTTTATGGTACTCGCGCATATCCCCGAACGGCTTGCGTTCGGGGTCGGGATCTTCAACCCAGAAAAGATAGCCTAAATCCGGCTCATTCCACACCTCGAAATACCAGGAGCGCAATTCCGCCTCGCCGTAGCGTTGACGCAGATGCCGCACCGTATTGTACACCAGGTCTGCCCATTTCCGGTAATCTTTGGGTGGAGAAATGTTTCCGCGGCCCCACTTCTGTCGACGTTCGGGCAACGAGGCCAGGGCGTCGGGCATGAAACCGAACTCCACAATGGGTTTAAACCCGTATTCTGTGATGCGATCGAAAACCTGGTCGGTCAAAGTCCAGTCGTAATACGGCCGCCCAGCCGCGTCTTCATGATAAATGTCGCACCCTTCGCCCCACGGGGGCCGGCCGTTGCTGAACAGGTTGTGAGCTCGGATGTACCGAAACGCGCCTCCGGTTCTCTGGTTTGTTTTCTTCATCTCGTCAAACAGACGGCGGTTCATGCCAGACAGTACCCCACTGACGAACGACTCGTAGCCGAGATTGCCCCAGAAACGCTCGAACCGTCCCCGGCTCTGCGCCGCATCGAAAACAAAGGAAGCAGAACCTTCCGTCTCGGGGCGGGAACCGCCGGTGGGATCTTTGGGTGAAGAGAATCGCCGCGTAAGGCTGTGCTTCAGGGCGGCGATTTTCTTCGCGGGCACGTAAAGAAGGCGATGGCTTTTTACGAACCGCTTGACGTAGTACTTGTTGCGATAAAGCCCGACCAGGCATAACCCCATGATCAGGCTGAGCACGAAAATAAAAACGATCTTGCGCACTTGTGCGCCTTTCCCTGGCATCTTGTGGGGTCGTCCGGGACTCGCCACCCTCCCGTCGAAGTCCATCAATTACCTTCGACCCTGACCCCCGAAGGGACCGAAGGTGGTTCGACATCTACGACGTCGCTGTTGTCGCGAAACACAAACATGATGGCATCGGCAGCGACGAGGCCGTTCGCATCGTTGGAGATCACGACTTTGCCGTTCTTTCCCCCATCGAACTCATAGGTGCCGAGGCTGTTCCAGCGCCCCTGGTTCTGATTTTGATTCACAAAAACGGTTTGTTTCTTCCCGCCGCCAAAATGGACGGTGTACGGAACCCTGGTCGCCATCTGATTTTGCTGCACGTACCCGTGCCATTCGAACACCTCGTAGCGACCCGGGATGCGAATATCAGGCGTGAATGTCGCGGTCTCCGAGCCGTTTCCGCCAGTGGTGAACGCATGGGGATACTTGTTCTTGGAGGGTCGAATTTTATAGCTATAATAGCCACGCCCATCGGTCGTTTGTTGCCAGTTCCCAACGAAGACCGCGGGGTCTTGCATCACCGAGGTCCCATAGTCCAGGTTATCGATAATGATATCCGAAACGATGGTTTGCGGCTGTTTAACCAAAATGATACCATCTCCGACCACCAAAGTAGCATTCCCTTTAGCTTGCGTGGAACTGAAGAGCTCCACGCTGGAAAAAAGCTTTCCATTGTTAAACTTGGGGTCTTGGGCGCCTTTGAACCGGTAGTAAGGTCCACCATATCCAGCAAGAGATTGCAAGTCGGAATCGGTGATGGTTTGGGTGACACCCGTCGGATTCGTGATCACGGCCCCGTTGGTAAAAAACCTCGCCAGACATCCGTTGGGGAGCTCCTGTCCATCCGAGGTGGGAAATCCGAGCTTCACATCGAATTCATCATAGTAGGAATGATAAGTGTGTTCGCCCGCTTCCAAAGGATTGAAGTTGAAATACCCGTCCCCCATCAGCGTGACGGTAAGAAGAAACCGGGCAAGCTTCAAATGGTTTTTTGTGGGCGTCGGACTGTAAATGTCCCCGCCCCACGGTCTGGCATCCATGAGCAAGATGTGGGGTGAGATGGCTTGGGACATGAAATTCTTGTACCGATTCCAAACAAAGTTCCACTTTAAGATGCCGGCGTAACGTTCGAGTTCGACACCATTGCTGTATTCCCATCCCCAGTCTTGAAACTTGCCGGAGTTTATCCACATCAGTTTGTTCGGACCGATGAGGGACCGCAGCTTCTCCAGCATCGCCAGCACCCCTTCAACCCAGCGCTGTGCAACCCACCCGTCGCCGTGTTCAATGTAGTCGTTCTTACCGTTGCGATCCAAGTCAATGTCGTCGATGCCATGTGGTTCCCCCCAACACCAGTCGCTGGCAATCCCATCGTAGACGTTGAGATCCACTTGCTGCACCAGCACTTCAGGGTGCCGGTCCACGTAGCGCTTACCGTTCACCCGGGGACAAAGGCTGGACATGTTCATCAGCTTGCCCCAATTCAAACTGATGTCGCGGCCTTTGGAGTCCTTGGCAAACCACTGCGGTGCCTCGTTGGGGATGTAGGCCTGGACTGGATTCTTGCTGTTGAAGGAAGTCCACCCATCGGTCCAAAGCACCACCGTGTTGGGATTCATTGCCTTGATCTGGCGCACTTTGTCATTATCTGCCCATGGCACAATGACAAGGTCGAACCGCGCATACCAATCTGCCGGCGCCTCGCCGAAATGCTGCACCCCGATGCGCGGGTAACTGTGGTTCACCGTTTGCGCCCTCGCAATCGGCGCCAGGACAAAGGGCACCGTGAAGAGACACAAAACGGCTCGTAGAATCTTCTTCCTCACTCGGCCTTTCTCAGAAAACCGACAGAGCATGAACTCCTCCGTTCAAAGTAAGTAATGATTGACAGAAAACGCCTTCCCTCCCTGAAGCCATGGACGAGTAGGTCGAGCACCGAACCATCATTCAGAAGGAAACTTCGTAATAATTAGCGTCTATTGTAGCCCTTGCAAAGCATTCTTTCAGAATGACTGGCTCGCGTTGGCGACTTCGGAAATGCTGCCACTAAGGAGTCGCTCAAACACCGAGGGGGCAAAGTCAGCAACTACAAATATCCCAGGGCGCGCAGCCGCTCCTTCAGTTCTTCGGAACTCTCCATATCAGCGGTTGCCCCTACGCCCGTGTCGGGATCATCATAGCTGTCGACAAATCGAACCGGATGCTTTGCCAGAAAATCTTCCTCGATCAAATCGGTCAGTACCTGGCCATCCATGTCCCGTCCCACCGGCAAAGATGTGAGCGCGAGAATTGTGGGAACGATGTCCAGAACTTGCGCCTTTTGTTCCAGACGAAAGCCTTTCTTCACCCCTTTGCCTGCCATCACCAGGATGGCGTTCTTTCCGTCGTGTACACCGGAGGTCCGGTCATTGGACGCGTGAACGAATTTCTTCAAAGCAAATTCCTTGCCATTCAGACGTATGTGCCGCCCTTCCACCTCCTCAAGCGCGTTGTTGAGGCTAAGCCAGAGGTTGCTGGAATCGTGCTCCGAGATGCGGAAAAGCGGAATGCTGTCTTCGACCACTTCAATGGAGGCGAAAACCTGCTTCAGCCTTTCCTTCCCCTCAGCACTCTCCAGGCGGGGTTTCACCAAAATGTCGAAGCCGACATTGGAGTACGACACATCACTCTCGATGCCCAATGCCTGCATCAAATCCTCGGATTTAATGGTGGGAATGCGCCATTGCCTCGCGGTGTCCACCGCGGCTTTGGCTCCGTGATCCGAAGCGGCCACCACCAGCGTGTTCTCATCCGCGTTCTGGATGATTTTGCCCAGCGTGCGGTCGGCATAAACATACGCATCCAACAGATAGCCGCCATATTTCTCGATATCCGCGGCCGAAACATCACCGAACTTGTCCGGTTCAAAATACTTCCAGAAAATATGAGAACTGGTGTCGATCAAGTGATTGTGAAAATAGGCGTACTGGGGTCGGTAAATTTTACACAGCTTCACAAATATGTCGCTGTACAACTCCTGTTTCAGCACCCTGACATCGAACTGTTCATCGATGAGGGAACGGCGAGCAAACTTCCGCTTCAACACTTCGCCGGCCGCAGCCCTTAGCGTAGAGAGCCGTGCACCGTACCGCCATGCCTTCATCGTGTATCTCACCAATTCACCAAGACTCTGGCTTCGGTCGATCTTACTGGACTCGGTGAGCCGTCGGATGAAACTAAGCTCGGGCGGGTAGGCCTGATCATCCAGGGCCAGGAGGTCGGGAACCATGAACCCCTTGACCTCGGAAGGCGGCCAGGTGACGAAGTGACCCATGATCCCCACCGCGGAGCCTCGCTCCAGAAAAATGTCCCAGATACGCTTTGTGCGCAGAGACGTAGACGTCGCGTGGAAACTCTTCACACCGTGCTTGTCCGGACTCTTGGCCGTGGCGATGCTGGTCCAGACCACCGGAGAAACCACCGGCTCCTCCGTTTCCGTGTGCACAGTGGTGCCGTTTTTCATCAATCGGGCGAGGTTGGGCATCCGGCCCTCCTTTGCCAGGCGCTCCGCAATCCAGAACGTCGCACAGTCGAGCCCAACAAACAGGATGTTGCGATTTTCGGGTGTGAAAGTCATAACGGTTTCCTACGAGTCCTTTCCGTTCTTGGTGTTCGTGACCAGGTAGTTCCCGATAGCAAGATACTCCAGATGACCGCATTGGAAAGAGCGTACCGCATCGTTGGGCGTACATACGATGGGCTCTTCGTGCATATTGAAGCTGGTGTTGACAATCGTGGGAATGCCGGTGAGCTTATGGTACTCCTTCAAGATCTTGTAGTAGCTCGGATTGGTCTTCTCGTCGATGAGCTGTGGCCGCGCGGTGCCGTCCACATGTACGGTGGCCGGCGAAACTTTCTTCATATAGTCGGTGCAGTCGAATGTGATGGTCATGAATTTGGCCGGATACTC
>CAYQOI010000202.1:0-6620 GCA_964419085.1 uncultured Cytophagia bacterium
AATCTGCAAGTTGGCATCAATTTCAAAGACCTGACCTCGACGCTGGTGGCCTGGGACACTGGACGCCGGGAGCTGATCACGCCTTCGTTGCACACGGGGTTCAGCTACCCCATCTACTTTTCGGTGATGGGAGGGCGTGTCCAGCCGGCCCTGGACTTTGTTTTCCGCTTTGAGAATCGGCGTGATGCCGCGGACCTGCATGTGGGTCGGGTCAGCGCGGATGTCAACATGGGGTGGGAGTACACCTACCAGGATGTGTTTTCGGTCCGCGTGGGGTCATCCGAAGTGGGGCCCTTTACCGCAGGCGCCGGACTGCATTTCCCCAAGCTTCACATCGATTACGCTTTCCTGCGCGGAGACCTCGGCAACACACACCGCATATCCGCGAAACTGACGCTCGAAGAGCCGAAGTTTTTCCGCAAAAAATAGCCCGGACGACCCCCCGGAATTCGTCTGGCCGCGCCGTAGACGCCCCGCAGAGCAAGCGAGTTCAACCCTGCTGCGGGTGGCGTGATCTTCCAAAAAAATTGAAATTTCATTTGACAATCTTCAAAAATTGTTGTATAATGTAAGTCAATTGATTATTGTGACTTAATGTAGTTTTCACGAGCCGTTTTCGAGTGAATCAGGGCGATATTTCGACAGGCTCAAGGAGTTCGATTCAGCAGCTATGATCGCGAGCATGACGGGGTTTGGTCGGGGCGAGATTACCGAAAACGGATTGACGGTGCTTGTGGAAATCCGTTCTTTGAATCATCGCTTTCTCGACATCGAAGTCAGGTTGCCGAAGAACCTGAGCTGCTTCGAAAAAGAAGTCAAAGATGCGATTGCTGCGAGATTGTCGCGCGGGCGGGTGAGCATAAGCATCAGCGTCAAGGGCGAGCATGTTCCCCCGGCGGCTCTGACCATCGACCGCTCCCTGGCGCAAACCTATAGAAAGCTCCTGGATGAATTGAAAGAGGAGCTGAATCTGGAAGGGTCGGTGAAGCTGGAGCAATTGCTGAATTTTCCCGACATCATCACCACGGAAGCGGTGGAAGATTTTGACACGTCCGTCTGGGACACCGTGAAAAAGGGGGTCGACGCCGCACTGGAAGACCTGGTGACGATGCGGCGGCGGGAAGGCGAGGAAATCCAAAAGGACCTGAAGGCTCGGATCGCGCTCATCGACTCATTGGTTAAGCATATCGAAGCGAGAACAAAGCATACCTCCGAGGAGCTGTACCGCAAGCTCAAGGCGCGGGTGAAGGAGCTCGCTGCGGCCGACATTTTGAACGAAGGCCGGCTGGAGACCGAGGTGGCCTTGCTGGCGGAAAAGGCCGATGTCACCGAAGAGTGCATTCGGTTCAAGAGTCACAATACGCTGTTTCTGGAACTGCTGCGCAACGGCACGTCGGAGGGCCGCAAGTTGAACTTTTTGTTGCAGGAGATGCATCGCGAGGCGAACACCATCGGTGCAAAGGCGAGCGACGCGCAGATCGCGCACTGGGTGGTCGAAATCAAGGAGGAAGTGGAGAAGCTGCGGGAACAGGTGCAAAACATCGAGTGAGGTATGGGTAGGCGGGGCCTTCTGGTTGTGATCTCTGCACCATCCGGGGGTGGAAAGACCACGGTTATTCAAAGGGTGATGGAATCGATGGATGGAAGGTTTCAGTATTCTGTGTCCGCCACGACTCGACCCCGGCGAGGGAATGAGAAGGACGGCCGAGATTACTATTTTCTTTCGCTCGATGAGTTTGAACAGAAGAAGAAACGGGGCGAATTCGCCGAATGGGCTGAGGTTCACGGTCATTTCTACGGGACGCCCAAGGCACCTCTGGAGACCTGGTTGGAGCAGGGGAAGGTCGTGCTCCTGGACCTCGATGTCGACGGAGGTTTGCAAATCAAAGAACACTACGGCCATGAGGCCTTACTGATCTTTATCAAGCCACCGTCGGTGGAGAGCCTGCGCACCCGTTTGCGGGAACGCAACACCGAGACGGAGGCCCAGATCACAAAACGGTTGGAACGTTACCCGAAAGAGTTGAAAAAATCCGAGCATTACGATTACCAGATCGTCAATCGGGACGTCGAGGAAACAGTCGCAACGATTAAGAAATTAATCGAGATGCACTTGAATTAACCAGGAGAAGCGTTTATGATCAAGACTTTGTCACTTAAGGAAGTCGAAAAGTATGCGGACAGCATCTACGAGGCCATTATCGTGATCGCGAAGCGCTCGCGTCAGATAAACGATGAGCAGAAGCAGTTGATTATGCAGGAAACCGAGGAGAGCGTCGACTTCGATGGCTACGATGAGGAAGCCGTCGACTTCGAAGTGATGGAAAGTCGTTCGTTTTTGCGCCTCCCCAAGCCGACAACCGTGGCGCTGGAGGAGTTTTTTAGTGGCAAGTTGAGTTTTGAATATCGCGTGCCCGAAGAAGAGGAGCCACCAACCGTCTGAGTGAGATATGTCCCTGGCATCAAAGAAAATAGCCCTCGGGGTGACCGGCGGGATCGCGGCGTACAAAGCGTGTGAGCTTGTACGCCGGCTCAAGAAAGCGGGTGCCCAGGTGCGCGTGGCGATGTCGGACGCGGCACAGAAGTTCGTTGCACCGTTGACGTTCGCGACGCTTTCGGAAAACCCTGTGGTTACGTCACTTTTTCACGGCCAGGAAGAGATGGGCGTCAAGCACATCGACCTGGCGCGGTGGAGCGACCTTTTCGTGGTTGCGCCCGCGACCGCCAACATCCTGGCCAAGGCCGCCGCCGGTTTCGCGGACGACATCATCTCTACGACGATTCTGGCGACCCGCAGCCCCGTGCTCTTTTGTCCTGCGATGAATTCGGCCATGTGGGAGAATCCCGCGGTCCAGGCAAACGTGGCAAAGTTGAAAGAAGCGGGATACGCGTTTGTGGACCCCGAGTTCGGAGCGCTGGCGACAAGCGCCGAAGGAGAAGGCTGGGGACGGCTGGCCGACCTCGATCGCATCGTGCAGAAGGTCAAGTTGCTGGTTCTGGGTTCGCAGGAGCTGGCCGGGAAAAAGGTGTTGGTGACCGCCGGCCCGACGCGCGAGCCCATCGATCCGGTGCGCTTTTTGACCAACTACTCGTCCGGCAAGATGGGGTTCGCCCTTGCCGAAGCGGCGATGCTGCGCGGGGCCAGCGTGGTGTTGATCACCGGCCCCAACCACTTGCCGAAAATCGAGGGCGTTCGCACCGTGGAAATCGAAACCGCGCGTGAGCTCAAGGCCGCGGTGGAGCGCGAGTATCCAGATACGGATATTCTTTTGATGGCTGCGGCCGTGGCGGACTACGAAGCAAAGAAGGTCGCGCCGCACAAGCTGAAGAAGTCCGGGGCGAATCTGACCATTGAGTTGCAACGGGCGCCTGACATCCTCGCGTCCCTGGGCAAGAAAAAGGTGGACTGCATTCATGTGGGGTTTGCGCTGGAGACCGAAAAGGGTCACGCCAACGCGCTCAAAAAGCTGCACGCGAAGAATCTGGATCTGATTGTTTTGAACAATCAGCTCGAGGCTGGTGCGGGCTTCGCGGGCGACACCAATGTGGTCTCGATTCTGACGAAGGACGGCCAGGCGGAGAAATTGCCGCAGTTGCCCAAGTCCGAAGTCGCCGAGGCCATCCTGGACCGCGTCTGCGCGTTGGTGCAACAGCGTCTCGAACGCGTTGCAGCGGGTTGAACATGACGATGGCAGAAGACATGATGACTCTTGTGGAAAGATATTTTGTGCAGCAGGCCCAGTTGTACGGTAAAGAGTTTTACGTGGACACGCCCGTCAACTCACGCGGAAGTCGACCACAGAGTCTGAACGAATTTTACATGCGCATCAAGGATTGCCAGCGCTGCCAACTCGCTGCATCGCGCACGAACTTTGTTTTCGGCGTCGGCAACAGCCAGGCAAATCTGATGTGCGTGGGTGAGGCGCCGGGCTTCGAGGAGGACCGGGAAGGGGAACCGTTTGTGGGCAAGGCCGGTCAACTCCTCAACAAGATTCTGCAAGCCATCGGCTTCCGGCGTGATGAGGTGTATATCGCTAACATCATAAAATGTCGTCCGCCCGGCAATCGAGACCCGGAACCGGATGAAATTGCAGCATGCTTGCCCTATCTCAAGCAGCAAATCGAGCTGGTTCAGCCCAGGCTGATTCTGGCCCTGGGACGGATCGCAGCCCAGTCTCTTTTGCAAACCAGTTCCCCTTTAGGCAAGCTGCGCGGGGAGGTGCACGACCTGGGTGGGGTCAAGGTGGTTGTGACTTACCATCCCGCAGCCTTGCTCAGGAACCCGCAGTGGAAGCGGAACACCTGGGAAGATGTCAAGCAACTCAGAAAACTGTACGACGAAATCGTCGGCGACAAACCGAAAATGAACCTCAATTGAATTAGGTTCCATGGCTCAGCCAGCAGAACAAGAACAAGTTGTGGACCGCATGCCGCCACAGGCCGTCGAAGAGGAGATGGCGGTGCTGGGGTCGATGTTGATCGATAAAGACGCGGTCAGTCGCGCCATCGAGATTCTCGATGAAAGCGCGTTTTATCGCGACGCGCACAGGAAGATCTTCACCGCTGCGGTCAATCTGTTCGAGAAGATGGAAAACGTCGACATGCTGACGCTGTCCAATGAATTGGAAAAGATGGGCGTGTTGGAGGAGGTGGGCGGCGCGTACTACATCACCAGTTGACCAATGTGGTTCCGTCTTCGGCGAACATCGAATACTACGCCAAGATCGTTTTGGAAAAGGCGCTTTTGAGGAAGCTCATCGAGGTGTCCACCGAGATCGTCGGCGAGGCGTACGAGGCCAAAGAAGATGCGGTGGAGATCGTGGACGCCGCAGAGCGGAAGATTTTTTCCATTTCCGAAGGCAAACTGCGCAAAGGCTTTTTGCAAATCGACCCGATTCTTCGCGACACGTTTGAAATCATCGATGGGTACCACAAACGGAAAGGCCAGGTTACCGGAGTGCCCACCGGGTTCAAGAAGCTGGACGAGCTGACCTCGGGGTTCCAGAAATCCGACCTCATCATCGTGGCGGGCAGACCGTCCATGGGCAAAACCGCATTTTGCTTGAATATCGCGCGCAATGCTGCCGTGGACCACGGCGTGGCGGTGGGAATCTTCAGCCTGGAAATGTCCAACACGCAATTGGCGATGCGGATGCTGTGCAGTGAAGCAAAAGTGAATTCCCATCAGGTGCGCACCGGAAAACTGCCGGAACATGAGTGGTCGCGGTTGAGCACTTGCGTGGGCAAGCTTTCGGAGGCGCCCATTTTCATCGATGACTCCGCGGCGCTCAGTGTTTTGGAAATTCGGGCCAAGGCCAGGAGGCTCAAGGCGGAAAAAGATCTCGGCCTGCTGATCGTCGACTACTTGCAGTTGGTCAAGGGCCCGAAATCTTCCGAAAGCCGGCAGATCGAGATTTCGCACATCTCGCAGTCGTTGAAGGCGTTGGCCAAAGAGCTGAACATCCCGGTGGTGGCGCTCTCGCAGTTGTCCCGCGCGGTGGAGTCTCGCGGGGGCGACCGACGTCCCATCCTCTCAGACCTGCGGGAATCGGGTGCCATCGAGCAGGACGCCGATGTTGTGATGTTTATTTATCGACCCGAGGTGTACGGTCCGGTGGAGCGCGAGGGGGTCGCCGAGATTCTCGTTCGCAAGCAGCGAAACGGTCCCACGGGAGAGGTTGAACTGATGTTTCACAAGGATTATGTCTTGTTTACGGACCTGGAGCTTTATCTCGAAGAAGAAGGGTATCCGTCGGACAGGCCTTTTTGAAAATGGAAAATCCGTATAAAAAATGTTTCCAGGATCTGCTGCGCAAGCATCGCCGCCAGGTCCAATATGCCGATACGGATCTTCTTTTGAGAGCCTTCGACTTCAGTTTCCATTCCCACAAGGACCAGTTGCGCAAGTCCGGGGCCCCGTATTTTGAGCACTGCCTGGAGGTGGCGAAGATTCTGAATGAGCTGAAAATGGATTCCACCACTATCGCCGGCGGGTTGCTGCACGATGTGGCGGAGGATACCGGGTACACGATTCAGGACGTCGAGGAGCGCTTCGGCGCTCAGGTGGCGCTCTTAGTCGACGGGGTGACCAAGATCAGCGAGCTCAAATTCGATAGCCTCGAGCAGCGCCAGGCAGAGAACTTCCGCAAGATGATCATTTCCATGGTGAAGGACATTCGGGTGATCATGATCAAATTCGCGGACCGGCTGCACAACATGCGCACCATCGAATATCTGCCCAAAAGGAAACAGGAACGCATCGCCATCGAAACGCGGGACGTCTACGCACCTTTGGCGCACCGGCTGGGAATTGCCAAAATCAAGTGGGAATTGGAGGACCTTGTCCTGAAGACGCTGGACCCGCGTGCTTATTGGGAACTTGTTCAAAAGATCGCAGACAAACGCGAGGAGCGGGAGCGTTACATCCGCCGGGTGACCGGGCCGATCCGCCGTGAGCTGCGCGAATCCGGGATCAAGGCGACGATCACCGGGCGGCCGAAGCATTTTTACAGTATTTACGGTAAGATGCAGAGAAGGCAACTTCCGTTCGAGCAGATCTATGACCTGCTGGCTATCCGCATCATCGTCCAGAAAGTGGAAGACTGCTATTTTGCGCTAGG
>CAYQOI010000203.1:0-523 GCA_964419085.1 uncultured Cytophagia bacterium
GTCTATTAAAATCAGCATGTTAGAGATTCCTGCCTTCGCAGGAATGACAGAAAGGGCCGACTTTTTGGACAGCCACATTTAGGGGGATTTTTACCTAGACGGTTCTTAGTCAGGCTCCCCGACCCCACCGGCCTGTGTCATTCAGGAGGAATCCTTTTGATTTGATGCACAGTGCTGCTCATTGAAAAGATTCTTCCAGAATGACATGGGTTCGGGTGTTGTTGGGCACGGGAAGGGGTGTCGCTGTGAAGCCTTTCCGCCGGTCGTTTCGACTCGGCTCAACGACCGGAAACGCTCAACGGCCGGCTACGTTTGGCAGTGCGGACAAAAAAACGTGCTGCGCCCCACCTGAACCACGCGCTGGATCTCGCCGCCGCAACGCAGGCAGGGCTGAGCCGTCCTGCCGTAAACCGCGAGGGATAACTGAAAGTAACCTGCCTCGCCGTTGCTGTCCACGAAATCGCTGAGTGTCGTGCCCCCCTTTCGGATGGCCCTGCGCAGCACCTTTCGAATCTGCTCCAGC
>CAYQOI010000203.1:533-6599 GCA_964419085.1 uncultured Cytophagia bacterium
GGCCGACACGCACCGACGGGGCCAGCAGCCATTTCTGCTCCAGCAGCCGCTGCCAGTCTGAAGCCGAAAGGCTGCTCGCGGGTCGCGCCGGGTGAATGCCCGCGTGAAAAAGCGCTTCGTTGGCGTAGATGTTGCCCACCCCCACCAGAAAGGTGCCGTCCATCAGGAGGTTCTTGATGGGCCGGGTGCTGCGCTGCGCTTTGTCAAAGAGGACATCGGGTTTAGTGCGCGCAGAGAGCGGCTCCAAACCCAGATGCACAAACCGGGGGTACGTCCGCACTTCTCGTGTGCGGACGGCATCCACCAGACCGAAGCGCCGCGGGTCGCGGAAGCGCAGCTCCCAGCCATGGTCCAGATGGAAGATAACGTGGTCGTGTTTTTCCACGGGTCGGGCTTCGGTGAGGAGCAAAAGGCTGCCGCTCATGCCCAGATGAACGATCAGCGTGGCCTCCGACTGCAACTCGATGAGCAGATACTTCGCCCGGCGGCGGATTCTTGCGACGCGCGCCCCCGCCACAAGCTCATCCAGTTTGTGCGTATTCACGGGCCGGCGCAAACGGGCCTCGCGCACCGTGACCCGTTGGATTGTGCGTCCCGGCAGGTGCTTGCTCAGGCCGCGTCGGATGGTCTCCACTTCGGGCAGTTCCGGCATCGATTCGCCTTGCATTCCTGTTTTCTGAGAAGTATATTTGAGCGCAAAATAATCAACGAAGCCCAGAAAAGCAAATCGAGTTTGTGAATAAACAGATCCTCCGCCTGGCCATTCCCAACATCATCAGCAACTTGTCCGTGCCCCTTTTGAGCTCGGTGGACACCGCACTCATGGGGCATCTGGATGCCGTCTACTATCTGGGCGCGCTGTCGGTGGGCAGCATCATCTTCAATTTCATCTACTGGGGCTTCGGATTCCTGCGCATGGGCACCACCGGGTTGACCGCGCAGGCGTTGGGCAATCAGGACCAGGATGAAGTCGCCCGCACCCTGGCACGCACGCTGCTCTTCGCGTTTGTGGCGGGCATCGTGCTGATTACGCTGCAAGATCTTATCGCCGCGGTGAGCTTCCGCCTCATCGACGCGACGCCGGAGGTGGAGAGATACGCCCGGCAGTACTTTTACATCCGTATCTACGCCGCGCCGGCCACACTCGCGCTGTACGCCTTCCACGGCTGGTTTCTGGGCATGCAAAACGCCAAATACCCGTTGATTCTCACCGTTTTCGTCAACGTGGTGAACGTGGCCATGAACGTCTTGTTTGTGCGACGCCTTCACATGACCTCCGATGGCGTGGCCTACGGCACGGTGATCGCACAGTACTCGGGTCTGGTCCTGGCGTTCTGGTTGTTTCGCCGCAAATACGCCCCATTCACCGTGCGCGGGCGTCGTTCCGGGGTGTTTGAACGCCACGCGCTGAAGCGCATCTTTCGGGTCAACTCGGACATCTTCCTCCGTACCCTGGGCCTGATCTTCACCCTCAGCTACTTCACGGCAAAGTCGGCTGAGGCCGGCGACGAGATCCTCGCGGCCAACACCATCCTGTTGCAGTTCATCACCATCCTTTCCTACGGCGTAGACGGTTTCGCGTTTGCCTCAGAGAGCCTGGTGGGGAAGTATCTCGGTGCAGGCGATGCACAGAATCTGCGGAAGACGGTTCACGCCTCGTTTCGGTGGGGCCTCGGATTGGGCGCACTGGTCGCGGGAGCCTATGGGCTGGCCGGCGAGCAATTTCTCCGAATTTTCACCGACAACGACGCGGTCCTCTTGTTGTGCAAGTCCTATTTGGTCTGGGTGGTGGCCTCGTCACTGATCAACAGCGTCTGTTTTATTTGGGACGGCGTGTTCCTGGGCGCCACGGCCACGGCCCCCATGCGCAATTCCATGCTTTTCTGCACGTTCTTTGTTTTCCTGCCCACCTACTTCTTGTTTCGGCCCGCGTTGGGAAACCACGCGCTCTGGTTGGCGTTGACCCTGTTTATGCTGATGCGGGGGGTGACGCTCACCTGGTACGCGGGCGAGCACATTTTCGGACGATTGCAGGCAGCTTGAGTACGCAGTTCAGAGGGACGGCGGCCCTGCTTTCGGACCTCGGAATTCGGAGATCGGAAGTCGGACACCGAGTGCCGTTCTGAAGAAAGTTGACACACTCGGGAGGTGCTCGTTGCTCTGCGGCACGGGCTGCCATATCATGACGGGCACGACCGACGGAGTTGCGTCGGCAGGCCGTCCAATGGGAAAGGGCAACCTCTTGCCATGCGCGCTCTCGAATGATTGCGAACCGGTCGTTGAGCGGAGCCGAAACGACCGGTTTCGCAGCAGAGTTCCGATGGATTCTCGCCCGCACGATTTCTGGCAAATTCTGCCAAGCATCCTTTGGGCGGTCCGGAGTCCGACTTGGGGGCGAGCAAACGAAAAGATCCGAAAACGAGCCGCTAAACCGGGCGCTTCTGGCGTTGGCGCGCGAAGAACGTTTTTCGCAGCCACAGAAGAGCCACGACCGCGATCACGAGGTAGATGGGGGCGTTTCCGATGATGGAGTAGAGCGTAACCGGAGGGGTCTGCGGCAGGTTCAGGGTCAGGTCGATGTAGTCGCGCACGTACTGTTCGGTTTCTTTGGAAATGGTGCGCCCCGCGGCGTCGATGATCTGCGAGGTGCCGGTGTTGAGGGCCCGCACCATGGGTTTGCGATACTCCACGGTTCGGGGCCGGGCCATCTGCTTGTGCAAATGCGACGCGCTGGATTTGCCGAACCACCCGTCGTTGGTGATGTTGACCAGAAAGTCCGCCCTGCGATGGTCGAACCCGTTGATGAACCCGCTGATGATGTCCTCGTAGCAGATAAGCGGCAGCCAGTGTGCCTTTTCGTCGATGGCGAAGATGGGCTTCGTTTGTCCCCTGCTGAAATTGGAGATAGTGTCGGGTAGCCATTTTTCCAGGAAAGGCAGCTTGTCCCGCAACGGGATGTATTCGCCGAACGCGAGCAGTACGATCTTGCGGTACTTGCCGATGATCTCGCCGCGGGGATCCAGCACGAACTCGGTGTTGTAGTAAACCCAGCGCCCGTCGGCGTTCCGGCCTTCGATCTCCGCGGACCCCGCAGTCACGTAAACCCGATTGTCCCGCGCCAGGCGCGCGATCTTGGCGAAAACAAGGGGGGAGTTCAGAATGGGGAAATGGACCGACCCTTCCGGCCACACCACCAGGTCCACTTTGGTGGGACTCGCGTCTATGGCCTTCTGAGAGAGATCCACGATGGCCTGAAACTCCGCGAGGCGTTCCGCGTCGCTCAACCGCGCGCCGTAGTATTTTTCCAGCGATGTGTTCGACTGAATCAAGGCGATCCCCACCTGCTTCTTGTCCGGACCCGGTTGATTTCCGTAGCGTTGTAGCGCAACCACGCCGTAGGCGACCACGAAGAGCACGAAAGCCAGTTGCGCAGCGAGGGGGAACCGGTGCTCGCGCCAGAGCGTTTTGCGGTGCCGCCAGAGCCACCACGGGATGTGGATGAGGGTGACCGCGACAAAACTGAGTCCGATGACGCCGAACAGGTCTGCGGTCTGGTAAAGCACCAGCGCGGAATCCAGCGCGGTGCCCAGGTACCAGGGAAACACCTGCGGATTGAGCTGCTCGGCGACGCAAAACAGCGCCGCGATGATGAAGGGATTGGCTCGTTCTCCGAAGAACCGTTCGAGATAAGCCCAGAGCACAAAATTCAGGTTGTTGAACAAACCGAAAACCAAGACGACCCCCCAACTGGCTACCGGAGGCAGCCCGCCGTAGTCCCGCGCCACGTTGCTGATCCAGTAGAAGCCGCCCAGGTTGGTCACGATGGCCATGACCCAGTACGCCCGGAGCTTTTGCTTCAAAGGCAGCCGGCGCATGTGGTCGAGAAAAAAAGGCAGCAGAAAAAGCGTCGGCAGCAGGTTGAAGCGTTCGAACGCGAGGAAAATAGAGACGCCGCCCAGCACCGGGTAGAGCCAGCCGGTCACGATCGAAGATGAAAATGAGGGCCGGGTAGTGGAATGCATGGAGTTGTTTGGCGTTTTCAAAGTAGAAGCAAAAATAGAAATTCCTCGTTGAGAAGCAACCTTTTTCTGTCCGGAAGAGACGGGCGGCGGCCTAGCGCTCCACCCGCCCGGCGCCGCTGCCCTTTGCCAGCTTTTCCACTTCCTCGACGGTGACGAGATTGAAGTCTCCCGGGATGGTCTGTTTCAGGCAGGACGCGGCCACGGCAAACTCCAGCGCGTCGCGGCTGTTCTTGCGCGTCAGCAGGCCGTAGATCAGACCGCCGGCGAACGCATCGCCGCCGCCGACCCGGTCGACGATCTGGATGTCGTACTGCCTGGACCGAACGGGCTGGGTGCAATCGCGGTCGTCCAAAAGCAGGGCACTCCAGCCGTTGCGCGACGCGGAAAAGCTCTCGCGCAGGGTGATGGCCACGGCTTCGAAGCGGTGTTTTTCCTTGAGCTTATGTGCAAGCTCAAAGTAGGCGGCCTCATCGAGGCGTGCCGATTCCACATCTGAGCGGCCCGCGCGCAGACCGAGGCTTTTCTCGGCATCTTCTTCGTTGGCGATGCACACGTCGACGTATTCCATCAGCGGCCGCATCACAGCCTGCGCTTCCTTTTCGCTCCACAGCTTCTTGCGGAAATTCAGGTCGCAGCTTACCTTCACTCCCGCGTCCTTCGCCGTCTTGCACGCATCCAGCAGAACCGCTCGCGGGCCTTCGCCCAGCGCCGGGGTGATGCCGGTCCAGTGGAACCACGCGGTTGCTTCGAAGATGGCCTTCCAGTCCAGTTCGCCTTTCTGCAGCAGGCTGACCGCAGAGCCGGCGCGGTCGTAGAGGACCTTTGAGGGGCGTTGGCTGGCACCGCTCTCCAGAAAATAGATGCCGATGCGGTCGCCGCCGCGTGCGATGTAGTCGGTGCGGACGCCGAAGCGGCGCAGGTGGTTGACCGCGGCCTGGCCGATTTCATGCGCGGGGAGTTTGGTGACGAAGTAGCTTTCCAGGCCGTAGTGGGCCAGCGACACGGCGACGTTGGCCTCGCCCCCGCCGAAGGTCACATCGAATTGTTGCGCCTGCACAAACCGGCTGTGTCCGGGCGTGGAGAGGCGCAGCATGATTTCGCCGAACGTGACGACTTTCATGGCCATGATTCTCCTCTGGGTTACGGTCGTGATCAAATTGCTCGAATCCCGGGGCTGTCCAAAAAGTCGGAAAAGAGCATCAATTTGTCACTCCTGCGGATGCAGGAGTCTATTAAAATCAGTATGTTAGAGATTCCTGCCTTCGCAGGAATGACAGAAAAGCCCGACTTTTTGGACAGCCCCGGGGTGAAGACCCCTATTTTTGGAAAACCACCGTTCGTGTCCTTGCTTGTTTTATCCTCTCATCAACCAGAACTCACCTCCCTAAATTTCCCTCTCTTGCGGCCCAAGAGAGAGGGACTTCGGGCCGGTGCTCCATCATAAGTTTTTCTATGACTGTCAAGTTTTTGTGAAGCCTAATAATTCACAAGACTATATTTGAACCATTTGAACCTTTTTATAAATGTCATTCCGGCTCCGCCAGTTGGCGGATGCCGGAATCTCCTTCTCCCACACATTACGGGGAAAGAGATTCAGGTATTTCACGCAATTCTGCTGCGCCGAATGCGAAACAACCGCAACGAGATTATGTGTTTACTTTTCTACAGACAAGTCGACTGTGTGTTCCACTTCGTGCCCTTCGTGGTTTACTGTTTCCAGCCCCCTGCCTTTACTTCCGAGCGGACAAAATGCTCTGCCGCAGCGTCCGGGCGTTGGCGGTGAGCACGTCGAAGCGGTCCTCCGCGATGGCCTGCTTGTCCAGCAACGCGCTGCCCACCCCCACGGCACACGCGCCGGCCCGGAGCCACTCGCCGGCATTTGTGAGCGTCACGCCGCCGGTGGGCATGAGCCTGACATGCGGCATGGGCGCTTTCACCGCCCGGAAAAACGCCATGCCCACCACGTCCGCCGGAAAAACCTTCACGATGTCCGCGCCCAGTTCGTGCGCGTTCTGAATCTCGGTTGGCGTGAATGCGCCAGGGA
>CAYQOI010000204.1:0-6569 GCA_964419085.1 uncultured Cytophagia bacterium
ACCAAAGAGTTCTCGGGCTCGACGAGGGAGCGTGGGTGTGGGTGGAGAGCGAGATCGGGAGAATGAAGGCGCAGGTGGCGGCGTCACCCATCCGGCAGGGCAACGTGGCGATGTACTACCCGGAAGCCAACGCCATCGTGCCGGCGCGGGTCGACCCGGCCTCGCGCACGCCTGTGTTCAAGCGGGTGTCTGTGAAGATCAGGGCCTGGGAGCCGGAGGCAGAGAAAGAGTCGAAAGCAGCGAAGCACTCACAAACCCCTGTGCGAAACGATTGAGGAGCCTATGGAGAACGTCATTCGAAAAATGCCGAAAACCGAATTGCAAGCGCTTATCGAAAGGATTCCCAAAACAGACCTGCATGTCCATCTGGACGGCTGCGTGCGGCTGGAGACGTTGATCGAAATTGCCAAGAAGGAGAAGATCAAGCTTCCCAGCTACTCGGTGGAGGGCCTGAACACGCTGGTGTTCAAAGACCACTATCAGAATCTGGAGGAGTATCTGAAAACGTTCGGGTACTCGTGCGCGGTGATGCAAAAGCCCGAGTACCTGGAGCGGATCGCCTATGAAATGGCCGAGGACAACCAGGCGGAGGGAGTGCGGTATATCGAGGTGCGCTTTGCTCCGCAACTTCATATCAATCGCAGCATGGACATGAAAACCGTCATCGCCAGCGTGGACAAAGGGCTGGAGCGGGCCAAGAAAGCTTTCAACAGCCGGCCCGAGGTGAAATCCGGACAGGAGCCTCCGTTCAATTACGGCATCATCGTCTGTGCCCTTCGGTCGTTCGGACCGTACTCGGAGTACTACGCCAATTTCATCAACTCGCTGGCTTACTCGGACATGAAGACGATCTTTTCGCTCTGTTCGCTGGAGTTGGCCAAGGGCGCGGTGAAGATCCGGGATGAGTTGGGCTTGCCTATCGTGGCGTTCGACCTGGCCGGCGCGGAGAAGGGAAATCCCGCCAAAGACCACTGGCGAGCCTTCCAGTACGCCCACGAGAACTTTCTGGCAAAGACCGTCCACGCGGGCGAAGCGTACGGCCCCACCTCCATTTTTCAGGCCATCACCGAATTACACGCCGACCGCATCGGCCACGGCTTCTATCTGTTCGACACCACCAAGGTGGATGATGAGAGCATTCAGGACAAAGAACGCTATGTGCAGGAACTCAGCCAGTACATCGCGGACCGGCGGGTCACCATCGAAGTTTGCCTCACCAGCAACTTGCAGACAAACCCCACGCTGAAACGCATCGAGGACCACTCGTTCAAGAAGATGATGGACTACGAGCTGAGCACCTCCATCTGCACTGATAACCGCACCGTCAGCAAAACCACCGTCACCGACGAGATCATGCTGGCGCTGCAGAATTTCGAAATCTCGCCCAAGAGATTGAAGAACGTGATCGTGTACGGCTTCAAGCGGAGTTTCTTTCCGGAAGACTACACCAAAAAACGGCGCTACGTCCGCCAGTGCATCGATTACTACGAGAAGCTGGTGGCGGGCACCCCGCTGGAAGCTTAAGCTGCAGCGTTCTGCTATCCCCACAGCGCATCGCGCAAACCCGACGTGCGCCGGATGCGTCGCGCCACCGCGGCTTTGAACACAGCCTCGTCGCCGCAAATCTGTACGGCTTCCGCCGCCCGCGTAATGCCCGTGTAAATGAGCTCGCGGGTCAGGAGCGGTGTGTCTTTGGCTGGGAGCAGGAGTAGGACGCGGGCGAATTCCGAGCCCTGGCTTTTGTGCACGGTCATGGCGTAAGCGGTTTCGTGCTCGGGAAGCCGGAATGGCCGCAGCCTTCTCGGCCCTCCGTCCTGTGACATGAAGTGTGCCCGCAGTTCATCGCTGTTTTCTGGGTCGGGCAAAACGAGTCCCACATCTCCGTTGAAAAGATTGAGACTGTAGTCATTTTGGGTGATGAGAATGGGTTTCCCCGGGTACCATTCGTCTTCGTGCCGCAAACCCAGCTTTCTTTTGAGGGACTGTTCCACGGCCGCATTTACCGCCTTGACGCCCTGGGGACCTTCGCGCACCGCGCACAAAACCCGAAACTGCTCCAGGCGCCGGAACAGCTCTTCCGCCCGCGTCTGGAAATCGAATGGCGTGAACTCCCGCAGCAAGTCGCCGGCGAAGGCCGCGTTGGCCAGGGACTGCCACTGGACCTCCGGGTAAGCGGGGTCGTTCAGGATCTCAAATGCCCGCTCGCCGTCGCCGTCGTTGATGGCCTGGCTCAGCGCGCCGATGCCTTTCTGTGCCTCGAACCGGTAGCTTTTCCGTAGATGGACGATGCAGTCCTGGATTCCGCCCGCGTTGCGGGAGGCGGCCGGCACCTGCAAGTTCTGGCCGCTGAATGACCGGAGCTGGTCCAGAAACGCGGGTGTGTAGCCGTGTTCCCGGCCGGTGTCGCAAATATCAGCCAGGACCGCACCCGCCTCCACCGAAGCGAGCTGGTTATCGTCACCCAGGAGGATGAGCCTGGCGCCTGGAGGAAGCGCCTGCACCAGCTTGGCCATCAACGCCAGGTCCACCATCGAGGCTTCGTCCACCACCAGCACATCGAGTTCCAGCGGGTTGCTCGCGTCGTGCCGAAAGTAGGGCGAATAGGGGAGGGTGCCCAGGAGCCGATGAATCGTGGACGCCTCTTCCGGAATCGCAGCCGCAACCTCCGGCGGAAACGCCACCTCGCGTTTCACCCGCGCGATCGCGTCTTGCAGCCGGACGGCGGCCTTTCCGGTGGGCGCGGCCAGTTGAATGCGCAGCGTCTTGCCCGGCGCCTGTTCGATGAGCAGGGCGAGAATCTTGGCCACCGTGTAGGTTTTGCCCGTGCCCGGCCCGCCGGTGACTACGCAGAACTTCTTCAGCACCGCCACCAGCGCGGCGACTCCCTGCCAGTCGATTGCCTCCGCGGCGTGCAGATGGAAGTAGCTCTGCACTCCCTGACGCAGCGCGTCGGGATGGGGCACGGCAACCTCTGTCGAGGCCTGCGCTTTGAGATAGGCCGACAGCTTTTCCTGGTACGCCCAGTAGCGATAGAGGTAAAGCCGGTTCTTTTCATCCAGAATCAGCGGTTTAAATTCTCCGGCTTCGCCCACCACCCGGCTGCCGCGCAGCGCCGCTGCCAGGGCTTGACTGTCTGGGAGGGGAGGCGGCTGGTCGCCGAACAATTCCTCGCGGAATGCCGGTTCGTCCAGACGGGTGAGCTCCACGCAGACGTGGCCTTTGCGCGTCTGGTTGCTCACCAGCGCTGAGGCCAGATAGAGCGCGTCCGCGTCGCGTTCCGCCAGCTCCACCATCAAACGAGCGAAGTGGTGGTCGAAAGGTGAGAACCCCGGACTGGTTTTGAGCAATGTTGTCAGCTTTTCATCCACGTCAAACTTCCCGCTGTCCCAGGATCTGTTCCAGTGTGCTTACCGTCGTCTTCGGAGGCCTGGCCTGGTAGACGCCGTAGTCCGGGCCGGCCTCCGGGTCCACGCCGCGCAGAAACAGATAAAACACGCCTCCGAAGTGGGTGTCGTAGTCGTAATCGGGCACGCGCAGGCGCAAGTACTGATGCAGGGCCACGGTGTAGATGTGGTACTGCAAGATGTACAGGTGCGCACACATGGCCTGCGTCAGCGCGGCCTGGTCATAGTCCTGGAGCCGGCGGCCCAGATAGTTGGATTTCCAATCGAGGATGAAGAAGCGCCCGCCGAACTCGAACACCAGATCGATGTAGCCCTTCATGAACCCGCGAAACGGTGCGAAAGCAATCCCCCGCAACACCTCTGGAAACGCGTCCGGCACGGCAGAACCCGGCGCGGAAAAGGCGGAGAGGAGCGTCTGCGGGTCCAGTCTTTCGACGGGAAAATAGAACGCCATCTCGGTGATTCGGCTTTCCGGCGCGACCTGCGCGAGTTGGAAGGATTGGCCCGCGGCGTCCAACCGCTGCGTCGAGACATTTTCGATCATGTTGAGCACTGCGCTTTCCCACTGCGGCTGGAAGCCGTGCTGCTGCAGCTTGGATTGGACCAGAAGCCGGTTCTCCGCGCTGCCGGGTTCCGTAAAATCGAGATTCTGAAAGATCTCGTGAATGAACGTGCCCGTCCGGGGGCCTTTGGGGAAGGTGAGAAAACTGGCGTAATCGCCGGTCGCGGCGGGTTCCGCTTCTGTCGTCTCTTCGGTGGGCTCGGTGACCAGGAAGTCGTAATCCGCCAGCTCCGCGTCCGGTGGCTGCTTCGACACCAGGGCCGAGTAGCTTGCAACCCGCTCGCTGCGGTCGATGCTCCCGGTGAATTCGCGGCAGCGAAGCGCAGGCGCCTCGGCTGCTTGCCCGGGGAGCGGGTTGGTCTGCGGTTCCGGAATGGCGACCCGCTCGATGCCCCCGCGGGAAGAAGCGACCACCGACGACAGGTCGTTCCAAAGGACCTGGTCGCGAAAAATCCCAATCTGGTTGCCCAAGGTGTTGACGAGGTCGTCCTGGTTTATGATCTTGCGCTGGTGAAACAGGTACGCAGGCGCGGAACGGTACCAGCTTCCCAGCCTGCCCCAGACGAGATAACATCTTCGCTCGGCTCGGGTCAGCGCCACGTAGAGCAGGCGCAGGTTTTCGGCAAGCTCTTCTTTCAACGCGGCCTGCTGGTTACGTTTCAGATCCGCGGAGCCGAGGTCCAGCGTGAGCAGGTCGCCGCGGCTACGGTCGTGAAACTTCGCCTGGGTCCGGCTCCAGAGCCAGGCGCCGTGCCAGGTGAAGGGACAGAAGACGATGGGGTACTGCAGCCCCTTGCTCATGTGCATGGTCACCAGTTTCACCGCCTTCTCGTCGCTTTCCAGGCGGAGCTGGTGCTCTTCGGCCGGAATGCCCATGGAAGCGCGGTGGTCCGCCAGCCATTTGAGCAACCCGGTGACGCTCAGCCGTTGCTCTGCCTCCGCTCGGTTCAGCACCTCCGCGAGGTGCAGGACGTTGGTCATGCGGCGTTCACCGTCCGGGTAGGCCATCAGCCGGGTGTGGCACTGCTCTTGGTAAAGCAGCTCTTTGAACATACGCATGAACCCGAACTCCTGCCAGAGGTGGTGGTAGCGCGCGAAGCGGTCAAACCAGGCTTCCAGCGCGGCTTCGTCTTGCTCCAGGTGCAGAAGGTCTTCGGCGGAGAGCCCGATGATTTCGGTGCCCAGCGCGGATTTTATCCGCGCGCTGCGTTTGGGCTCCGCGGCCGCGGCGAGGATGAGCTCGAAATCGCGCGCCTCTGTGGAAGCGAACAGATTGGCGGAACTGTAAAGTACGCTGTGGATGTTCAACCGGCGCAGCGCGTCCTGCAACCGCCGCGCTTCCTTGTTCTTGCGCACCAGCACCGCGATGTGCCGTTCTTCCAACGCCTCCCCGTCGATCTGCGCCTTGCCTTCGCGTCCCAGGCGCAGCAGTCGCGCGATTTCACCCGCGACGCACCGGACCACCAGGTCCTCCGCGGTCTGGGTCGGAAGGGCCTTCTTCGGATTCTCAGGGTTGTACGTGTCGGCCGGGACGAACCAGAGCTTGAACGGCGCGTCGGTTTCCCCTTCGATGTGCAGCACCGGGTAGGTTTCATGCCCGGCCCTGGCTTCCTGGAACTGGATCTCCGGGAAGATGAAAGGACGGTCCACGTTCCCGAAGATGGCGTTGAACGCGTCCAGAAGTTTGGGCGTGGAGCGGTAGTTTTTGCGAAGGGTGTAGTGCTGCGCGACCTCCTGGCGCGCGCGCATATAGGCGAAGATATCTGCGCCGCGAAAACCGTAGATGGCTTGCTTGGGGTCGCCGATGAGAAAGAGCGTGCTGTCCTGGTGGTCGAAAATGGTTTTGAAGATCTCGTACTGCACCGGATCGGTATCCTGGAACTCATCGATGAGCGCGGCGCGGTACTTGGTGCGCACGGCCCGCGCCAGCGCTTCGCCTTCCGGCCGGCAGAGCACCGCGTGTAGATTGAGCAGCAGGTCGTCGAAAAAGTAGACGTTTTGTTCCTGCTTCCGCTTCTTGAGCTCAGCCCGTGTGTACTCGATGAGCTCGCGCTGCAACGCGAGCACACGCTTTTCGTAGGCCTGCTGGAGTTTTTCGGCCGCAGCGACAAAGGTCTGTATCGCGTCGAACAGCGGGTGTCGCGGCGGGGCGTGCTTCCGCGTTGCGCCCGTCGCCAGCCTGTCGCTGGCGAGATGTTCCAGCTCCTTGGGCGGGACCGGATCGGGTTCCTGCGCGGATAGATAGATCTCCATCTGGTCCAACATGTTCCGGATCTGCGCCGGCTTGTAGGTCTTCTGATTCAGCCCCTCCGCTTGCAACAGAAGCTCCGTGACCTCAGACTGGGACTTTTGCCAGAGCCGGCGTAGGTGTTCCAGCGCGGTCTGGAATTCGGCCTCTTGCGCTGCGCTGTCCGGCGTTTCGGCCGCGGGGATGAGTCGCAAATAAGGCAAACCCACTTTGTCCTTCACCGTCTCGAAGAAATCCTGGATTCGGACTTTGTCCAGGGCGTAGCGCAGAAACAGGCCCGATTCGGTGTACAGGTGGGTGCGCCAGAAATCTTCCACGATTTGGAGGAGCAGGTCGCTCTGCTCGGTGACGAGCT
>CAYQOI010000205.1:0-391 GCA_964419085.1 uncultured Cytophagia bacterium
AGGCGGCAATCGAAGACAAAGCCGCCCCCGTGTTCCTCAGAGTAGGCGGGGAGGCCGCGTTTGTACGAAAAGCTCTCGACCAAGACGGTCAACGGGAGCTGGCTCCCGGCCTGATCCGTGAACTGTTCTGCGCCCGCGATCCGTTCGAAAACCCTGGTGAGCTCCGGCAGAGGCACCTCCACCTGCCAGTTGTCCAGCAGTGTCTGCAGGTTACGCACCGCGAACGGGATGCTTTTCAGAAAATGCGGCCGCCGCTGAAACAGGCCGCGGAAACCGTACGCGCCGAAGGTTTGCATGACCCGCAGCAGCACGTAAGCGTGAAAATGTTTGAGAAAGCGCTTCCTGTCTACCTTGACGACCCCGGAAAGCGCCTCCAGGTAGCTCTCCAGGA
>CAYQOI010000205.1:401-6556 GCA_964419085.1 uncultured Cytophagia bacterium
CTCCAGGATGCGCGTTTTGGCCTCGGTGGGCAGGCTGGCGCGAGCGCTGCTGAGCAGCGAGGCGATGTCGTACTGCAACGCGCCGCGGCAGCCTCCCTGGTAGTCGATAAAATACGGCTCGCCGTCTCGAATGATCACGTTGCGGGCCTGGAAATCCCGGTAGAGAAAGAAGCCGCGCTCCGCCTGCACGAGAAAGTCGATGAGCCCGCCGAAGTCTTCTTCCAGCCTATCCTCGTCGAAAGGAATGTTGGCCAGCTTCAAAAAGTAGTATTTAAAGTAATTCAGATCCCATTTCATGGCCCGGGCATCGAAGTCTTTCCTGGGAAAACAGAGATCGAAATTGACGCTCCTACCTGCCTTGACCTGAAAATCCGGTAAACGCTGCGCGGCCTTGTGGTAAAGCTCTTCGATCTCTGCGGGTAGAGGGTTTTCCGCGCTTCGCTTTTGCAGCAAAAGATCGAAGAGGGTGTGCGGCCCGAGGTCTTCTTCCAGATAGATGCCCTGGTCCAGGTCGTAAGTGTAGATTTCCGGCACGGGCAGGCCGGCGGTGCGAAAATGGCGGGAAAATTCGATGAACGCGACGTTCTCTGCCTGGTTGGCGTTCGAGACGCCGATGACGGAGCGGTGTGCGTTTCGCAGCCGGTAAATGCGGCGGTCGGAACCGTGGGCTTTCAGCGGCAGGATTTCGTCCGCTTCTTCGCCGAAGTAGCTCCGAAACAGTTCAAGCAGGCGGTCCATCTGGCGACGCAGGGCAGGCGGTGAATAAGCGGTCAAAGAATTCGTTGCGCAGAATGTTGTCTGGGTCGAGCTCCCGCTTCAGGGTCTGGAAAGCCTGGAGATTCTCGCCGTACATGGCCGTGATCTGCTCGGGAGTGGCTCGGACGTTTTTCACCAAATAGACGCGTCCTCCCATCTGATGGCAGACGTCGTTCAACGCTTTGAGAATGTAATCCAGCTTGGCCCCCTTGCGTTTGCTGACATTTTCAAAGGCCAGGCTCACGGCAAAACCAGCCAGCCCGTTGTTGGATGACATGAGAATGTCATCCTCGGGCACAAAAAGCACATCGAAAAGGTTGGGAGTCAGGCGGTTCCGGCGCAGCAAGTTCGCGGCCCGGTGTAGGAAATCGCGCACCCCCGCCTCCGGGACGACGTAGGTCTGCTGCAGTGCGGTCAAATCGATGCCGAAGAACGCCGCGACCTTTTTGGCTCGTCGGTTGCCGTCCATGAAAAACGTGTAGCCGGAAAGTTCGTCCACGTACGCGTCGTTCTCTTTGATGAAAAACTTGAAGGTCAGGTTGTAAAACAGGGTGTTGAGCGCGGTGGATTGAATGAGAAACTCAACAGGGATGCGGAACAGGTTTTTGGGACGATGAATGAAGATGCGGCGCAGCTTTGTTTCATCGGTGTACTTGGAACGGAACACGAAGCCTTTGTTTTTTTTACCGGAAAAGAACGCCACCGAGTAGATCGCGTTCCAGTCTTGCGGCTCTTTGGTGTAGTGCGTCAACGCGGCGAGGAGGTCGTCAAACGATTCGAATTTGTTGGCCACGGTCTGCATCTGCGTCCTCGGGCCCACATCCAGAAGATCGTAGGTGATCTCGGTGACCACCCCGAGGTAACCGAAGCCCCCGATAACGGCCCTGAACAGCTTCGCATTTTTTCTGCGCGTGCACTCGATGAGCTCTCCGTTGGGTTTCAGCAGTTTGAAGCGGGCGATGTGCTTGCCCTCTTTGCCCACGGTGGGAGAACTGCGGGACAGGCAATTTCCGGAGAGCGTGCCCCCTGCCGTCGCTTCGGCCGTGGTGACCACCACAAACGGGGTCAGGCCTTTGGGACGGAGCTGCAGCAGGATGTCTTCCCACCGGGTTCCGGCTTCCACCGTGATCTGTTTCTTTTTCGTATCGATGTCGATGATCTTGTTGAGCTTTTCCAGGCTGATCACCAGGTCGTGATTGAGGGCCTGTGTATCGAACGAGCTGCCGCCTGCGCGAAACGTGACCTTTCGCTTCTCACTGCTCGCTTTGAGCAGAAGCGCCTTCAACTCTTCCACGCTTGCCGGGGTCATGACTTCCGAGTAGCTGTACGCCAAACGCCCGTAACTCTTGAGAAAACGCCGCTTCATCCCTATCCCTTTCCTTTCGCCAAAAATATTTCTTGAATAATATCGAATGCCCCCGTCATTGTCAAGACATATTCGCCGGGTGAGCCGATTCGGGGCGACCACCGCGATCACGCATGACCCTGTAGGTACACGACTGCACATACGGGTTCAATCTGTTCGCAGCCGGCGGGGAACGCGGCAAAAAGCCGCAATCTTTCAGGTCTTTAAAATTCAATTAGTTAAACCAGGCCTGAAAAGTTTGGCCCGGCTCTTGCTTGCCACGGCGGCAGAAATCGATTGGCAACAAAAAACTGTTAACCCAAAACCTACTGGAGGTACAAGATGAAGAAGTTAGTCTCTCTGCTCTGGGCCGTGACTCTGCTTGCCGCACTGGCGCTTTCGGCGTGCAGTTCCAACCAGGCGACCGAAGCGTTGACCGGCGGCGACGAGAATCTGAGTCTGGACAAAGAGTTCGGCGGTTTCGGTGGTGGCGACGAGAGTCCTGGATTCGGCGACCCGGAACTGATGAACGACTCGCCCGAAGACGCACAGGTCTCGGATGTCATCGCGGATGAGCCTGCGGTCATCGACGCGATGAGCAGCGACTCGCCGGTGAAAGCCTTTTTTCTCAGAATCACGTGGGGACTTCTGGAAGGCGACTCTTCCGCCACCGAAGTCATCGACTGGAGCGGGTCCGCCGAGGTGAGCCGGGGAACCCTGCTGGTGCTCCGAACCATCCGCTTCGAAGGCAACGATTTTGTCCACCTCCCTCGGGACTCGCGACAGAAAGTCGAGTTCACCTCTCAGACCAAACGCCATTTTGATGGATTGCTTCTGGCGATCATCGACAACGACACGACGGCCAGCGATACCGATGCCACCGACGGCACCTTTACCTTCGTCGCAGGCAGCTTTTCCAAGGTGCTGAATTTCAGCGAACTGGATTCTCTCGATCTGCTGGAGCCGGTGGGAGATATGGGAAATGAGGTCTCCATCGTCACCCGCGCCAAAGATATCGTGCCGTTCGCAGGGGGATTCTTTGCCGGACGCTGGGTGAAGACGCGGCGCGACGGCGGCGAGTTCAAAGGCCGCTGGATCAACAGCCTAGGCACCAACACCGGCTTCCTCAGAGGCATCTGGGGCATCAACCGCTTCGGCAACAAGGTCTTCAAAGGCAAATACATCAGCGCCAACGGCGAATTCCGTGGTCTGCTCGCTGGGCAGTGGACCTTTACCCGTGGCGACCGGGCCGGAGTGTTCGAAGGCCGCTGGGTGAACCGCCAACACAAAACCGTCGGGAGACTCAAAGGCCACTTTCGAACCGGAAGGGCCGGCGACCGACGTGGCCACTTCGAAGGACGCTACCGGGTCACCCATCGGGAGAATGCCGAAGGAAGCGATTCATAGAGCCTTCCTCCTAATCCTCACACTCATGGTGCAACGCCGTCCGGTCAATCAGCCGGCCGGCGTTTTTTTTTGCCGAAATCCCCTTTCGCCAAAACGAAATGGGCGTCTGTATTATTTGACGTTGAGGCAACGACATGGGGCGTTTGACATCAATGTCTAAAATTAATTTTAGCCCTGAAGTGCCGATAAGTTCTAAGTCAAAAACCGTGAATTCAAGCTAAAGGGAGCCAAGAATGAAGATCGCCGTTGTTGGAACAGGATACGTTGGCCTGGTGGCTGGCACGTGCTTCGCCGATTCCGGTAACGAAGTCATCTGTGTCGACATCGACAAGCAGAAAATCGACCGGCTGAATAACGGTGACATTCCCATCTACGAACCCGGTCTGGAAGAAATGGTGTTGCGAAACGTCAAAGAAGACCGGCTGTTCTTCACCACGAACATTCGATATGCGGTTGAGAAATCCAAGATTATCTTCATCGCGGTGGGGACACCCCAGGATGAAGACGGTTCCGCAGATCTCAAGCATGTGCTGGCGGTGGCCCGAGACATCGGCAAGTACATGAACGAACCGAAGGTGGTGGTGAACAAGAGCACCGTTCCGGTGGGCACCGCGGAAAAGGTGGAGATGGAGATCAAGAAGCATACGGACCAGAAGTTCAACGTCGTCTCCAACCCGGAGTTCCTCAAAGAGGGCGCGGCCATCGACGACTTCCTGCGCCCAGATCGCGTGGTCATCGGCACCGACAGCGACGAGGCGTTCGAGACCATGCGCTACCTCTACGAACCCTTCGTGCGGTCGGGCAAGCCCATCCTGCGTATGGACCGGCGCAGTGCAGAGCTCACCAAGTACGCCTCCAATGCGCTGCTCGCCACCAAGATCTCGTTCATCAACGAGATCGCGAATCTTTGCGACGCGGTGGGTGCAGATGTGGAGCTGGTGCGGAAGGGTGTGGGGGCCGACAGCCGGATCGGTCCACACTTTATCTACCCGGGAACCGGCTACGGGGGCTCGTGCTTCCCCAAAGATGTCAAAGCCTTGCTCCGGACCGCCAAGGAGCACGGGATGGAGATGAGCATCGTCAAAGCGGTGGAAGACGTCAACCATCGCCAGAAGAGCATCCTGCTGGGCAAGATGCTCTCTTATTTCAACAACGACTTGCAGGGCAAGACATTCGCCATGTGGGGCCTGGCCTTCAAGCCCAAGACCGACGACATGCGTGAAGCGCCGGCCATCGAGATGGTGAAACAGCTCACTGCGCACGGTGCCAAGGTGCGCGGACACGACCCCGAAGCCATGGAAGAGGCCAGGCGTATTTTCGGCGACCTGGTTGGCACCAGCGTCTCCCTGCACCGGAAGCGTTACGACGCGCTGGAAGGCGCGGATGGGCTGATCATCATGACCGAGTGGAACGCCTTTCGAGAACCGGACTTTTATCTCATCAAAGAAACGCTCAAGTCTCCGGTGATCTTCGACGGCCGCAATCTCTACGATCCCGTTCGCATGAAAGACCTGGAGATCGACTATTTCCCCATCGGCAGGCCCGTTTGAACATGTTCGATTCTCATCCGTACCTGCACGAGAGAGCGCCCCGAAAGGCGGCGCTCTTTTTGTTTGCGGCCGGCCCTGGCCGAAAATCGACACCTGTTGTAAAACCTCTACATTTGTCGTTGTAGTTCACGTCTCTTCCGACCCGGCACAGTGACATTTTTCTTGGACTAAGTTACATAAAATCAACATGAGCAAGGAAGCTATTTTGAGACCGGGAGAGTTTGGCCCGGAAGTTGAAGAGACATGCGGTGAATTCCAAATGATTGACTGACCGGTCAAACAAACTTTGAAACCATAACCCAAAAACAAGAAGGAGATGACCATGAGAAGGGGACTAAGACGCATTCAGATGTGCCTGTCGGCCATGAGCTTCGCTTTGCTTTTGGCCATCGGCTGTTCCTCGAACAATCCCGTGGCGCCGGGGAACAACAATCAAAACAACCAGACGAACAAATCGGTGACCACCGCAGCCAACGACGGGGTGGAAGTGTTCAACAACATCTCTTCATTCAAACAGATCGACGAGTTGCTGCAAGGCCCTGACGGCATGGTGGATCTGGAGGTGCCGGATTTTCAGAGCCAGAGCGCTGCCGCCAACTTTGCCCGAAGGATGACGCGCAAATCCATTGCTATCTTGCAAAAACGGCCGGGCCTGTTGGACCGCATCCAGAGCAGCGCGGCGGACTCGGTGATCTGGGATGTCACCGTCCGAGATGACAAAGCCGGCGTGACCTATCGCAGCAGCCTCATCTACGACCCGGAAACCGGCCGCGGGTGCCTCTTCCTGGTGGGCAAGGAGTACCGGGAGACCCATCCGTTGGAGTACGATTCCACCAAAGCCGTGGTAGACCTGAACTTCACCATTTTCGATGAGTCGGACGACGTGCTGATTTCCATCGAGAATCTCAAGCGTTTCAAGCCGGGCAGGCTGATCCGGGAGGAATTCGGCAGCTTCGTGCCCGACCCGTTTCCTGCGGGCTCGGAACCCACCGGTGGCATCCTGACCAACCAGATCACCTACGACAGCGCCAGCTTCATCAGCAGTACCGATGCCCGGTTGGAGTACCACGAGGGCAGCGGCGGCAGCTACTCGAAGG
>CAYQOI010000206.1:0-6547 GCA_964419085.1 uncultured Cytophagia bacterium
GTGCACATTCTCTCGCTCCCCGCTGACGTAGATAGGTTTTTTGTGCACCGGTTGCCGGCTTTGGTTCAAATATTCGATAAATGAAATCAGTCCGCCTTTGTAGACGAACCGCTCGCTTCTGCCGCTGCTTTCCTCCCGAACAATGATCTCCAGCTCCTTGTTCAAGAAAGCCAGCTCCCGCATCCGTTCGGCCAGAATCTCAAAATTGAACGCGGTCTTCCTGAAGATGCGTTTGTCCGGCATGAATGTGGTCTTGGTCCCGGTGGTCTTCCGTTTCCCAACCACCTTCACTTCGGATTCCGGGATGCCTGCGCGATACCGCTGCAGGTACACCTTTCCATCTCTGGCCACCTCGACCTCGCACCACTCCGAGAGCGCATTCACCACCGACACACCCACGCCGTGCAGACCACCAGAAACCTTGTAGGTTTGCTTGTCGAACTTACCTCCCGCGTGCAAGACCGTCATCACCACCTCCAACGCGGGGCGTTTCTCTGTGGGGTGCATATCGACGGGAATGCCGCGGCCGTTATCGATGACGGTGACACTGCCATCGGCATTCAAGATCACTTCGATTTTGGTGCAATACCCCGCCAGCACTTCGTCGATGCTGTTGTCGACGACCTCGTAGACCAAATGATGCAATCCGCGCGTTGAAACGTCGCCGATATACATCGCGGGGCGCTTTCTGACTGCCTCCAGTCCCTTCAGGACCTGAATCTGCTTTGCGGTATATTCCGTCTCTCCGTTTTCCGGCTGTTTCTTTTTAGTCTGTTCTGCCATATATTTCTCGCTCGCTGATTAACGGAATCTTATGTCCTGGATAATCTGCGCTCCGATAGTACGATTGAGCCGCTCAAGAATCTCCGCTTTCAACAAAAATAATTCATTTCGCCAACTGCTGCTCTTCACCTTCACAAACAAAATTCCATCCTTGACTCGTTCCGGCTCACAAATATCCGCCACTTTCGCGCCAACGACTTCTGGCCACCGCGCCAGCGCTTCGTGTTCCTTCACCTTCCGCTCGATGCCCAAAGATTTGAGCAACGAGGAAAGCGAACCGCCGAGCGCTCGCGGTCTACCCTTGTTCGACAATGCGCCCATTTTCCACCTGAAATGTTGAAACCTCATCGGAAAACGAAAGCTGGGAGTTGCGTTCAAACAGCCTCTCCACCCGCGGGGTGGTCAAGAAGGTCTGTCCCACCTCCTCCAACGAGAAAGCGACTTGCCGTTCCCGAACCGTATCCAACTCAGAATAGCAGTCGTCCAGCAACAAAACCGGCGTCTCCTGCTTTTTCTCTTTTAGAAATTCAAATTCTGCCACTTTTATGGACAGCAAGACGGTTTTATGCTCCCCGCGAGACCCGAACCTCCGCAGATCACGACCGTTTATCCGAAACACCAGGTCATCCCGATGTGGCCCCACCAGCGTTGTTCCTACTGCTGCTTCCTTTGCTCTCACCTCGGCCAAACCCTGGCGAAAACCGCTCTCACAGGCCCCCTGGTCCACGCTCGTGAAGTTGATACTGGACTCAAGCTCAACCTCCAGCGCATCTTTTCCTTCGGTGTATCGCCCGTAAATGGAACCGAGCAATTCTGAAAACTCCTTGATGAACCGCGCCCGCTGAAAGAGAATCTTGCTTCCCGAAAGCACCAGACTCTCGCTCCAGGGTTCCAGAGCTGTGTCTGATACCGGCACGCCTTCTTTCGCGTGTTGCAGAATCTTGTTGCGCTGCTTGAGAATGCGATTGTACTCCTGGAGGGTTTTGAGGTAAGACAAACTGAGTTGAGACAGAAGAATATCTAGAAAACGCCTTCGCTCGGTGGGTCCACCCGTCGTGATCTTGAACTCATCCGGGGCCATTACCACGACTGGAAATTGGCCAAAAATCTCTGCATGTCCCCGCAGCCGTTTCCGGTCGACACTGATTTCTTTTTTGTTATCCAAAACATATCTCACCACCACGCTCTTTTGGATGCCGCTATCCAACACCATCAACCCTTCCACAGTAAACGCATCCTCCCCGTATTTTAGAATGTCCTGGTTGCGTGCCAAACGAAAACTGCGCCCCAAACACAACAGATAAATTGCTTCGAGGAGGTTGGTTTTACCCTGCGCGTTCAGACCGTAGATCACGTTTATCTTGGGAGAAAACTCCAATCTTGTTTTGTCATAGTTCCTCAAATTGACGAGGGTCAATCGCTGCAGGTACATTTTGGTGGGCCGTACCGACAAGCAGGATGCCTAATCATCATTCAATCTGATAGGCATGAGAACCATGAGGGTCTCTTCATTTTCGCTTTGGACGCCCGGATAGATGAGTCCCGCACTGAGAGAATCCTTGAGTTTGAAGATCACCTCCTCGGTGTCCAGATGACGCAGAACATCCAGAAGATAATTAGCGTTATATCCAACCTCGAAGGGCTCACCGCTGTACTGACTCTCCAGGGTTTCCTTTGCTTCACCACCAAACTCGATATCCTCCGACTGCACACCTAATGTCCCGGGTGCAACCGACAGCCGAATTTGGTGAGTGATGGAATTGGAAAAAATCGCTACCCGCCGCACTGCCGCACTCAATAACTCGCGATTAACGATCAACTCTTTATCGTTGTCAATTGGAATCACCCGTTCGTAGCTCGGAAACTGGCCTTCGATGCTCTTGCTAAATATGGTAGTCGGACCGAGGTCGAAAAGAATATGGTCTTCGCTCAAACTCAAATTCAACTTTTCGACCCCCCTGATATTCTTCGATAACAGGTTCAAGGCCTTGGTTGGCACGATGGTTTCTCCTTGAAAGCCCGGAGAACGAAACGTCTTGTCCTCGACCTTGACCAGACGATGACCGTCGGTGGCCACGATACGCATCTCATCCCCTAAGACCTGAAGAAACACCCCCATCAACGTGGTGCGCAACTCGTCGGTGGAGACAGCAAAAAGGGCCTTGTTTGCCATCCGGTCGAAATGCTGCGCGTCGACCGTCAGCGGAGTCTGAGAACCGTTCATGGATTCTGGCAAAACTGAGATCCTCGGAAACTCCTCTTTGGATTCACCAGCGAGACGGTAGAATCCCTGCTCTGTACTCAAGGTCACCGGTCCCCCATCCTCCGACGCACACTCAAATTCGAGAGGAATGTCCGGCAACTCCTTGACCACCTCGAACAGCATTCTGGCCGGCACAGCCACCGACCCGTCGCTTTCACCCTGTACTTCGATGGTCGTGGAAATGGAGACTTCGAGATCTGTCCCGGTAAGCTTGAGTTGGTTCCCTTCCAATTCCAGCAGGATGTCCGCGAGAATTGGAACCGTGGTTTTTAGCGGAACCACGCCCACGATATTTTGAACCGCCTGTTGAAAATATTTGTTATTTACCCGAAATTTCATAAGAGCCTCTCTTGTTCGGTCAGCTACCGACTGAACGGGTCTTATCGTCTAAATCTTAAAAACTTACTATTTTTGTTTATATTATTCAAGAATAATTTTTAAAACTTAGTAGTTATAGGGGGTGTGGATATGTGGATAACCGTCACCGCTTTCTCGCATAAACAGCAGTCTTTTGCATGCCTTAGGCGGATCAGCATTCTGCTCGCCATTTGTTGATTGAACGTGATTAACATGTTGACAAGGTCGATGATGAACGTCTAAGGTATTTTTTGTAACGGTTTTGCAAAAAGTTTTCCACATTTTGTAGCACGATCAAACACCTTATCCACAACGTGATGTGCATAAGCCTAAGACATATCGATTTTCCGCCTCAGGGTAGCGATCTCTTCCCTGACTTTTGGGTCATTCTTCAGCAGGTTTTCTACGGTCTGCACGGCGTGGATAACGGTGCTATGGTCCCGGCCGCCGAAATGGAGGCCGATGGTTTTCAGAGAATTTTTTGTCATTGTTTTGGTCAGATACATGGCTATTTGCCGGACGTACGCGATCTCTTTTCTCCTGGTTTTCGCTCGCAGCATATCGTCACGAATGCCGTAGTGATTGCTCACGATACGCTGGATCTCTTCCACCATGATGTTCTTTTCTCTGCCCAGGCTGAGGTTCTTCAGCACGTCTTTTGCGAGCGCCAGAGTAATATCCTGGCCGTTGAGTGAAGCGTAGGCGAGCAATCGGATGAGAGAGCCTTCTAATTCCCGAATATTGGATGTGACATGTACCGCAATGAATTCGATGATTTCCGGGTCCAGAATCAGGTCGTTTTCTTCAGCCTTCTTTTGCAAAATAGCTATTCTCGTTTCCAGGTCCGGAGGTTGAATGTCGGCCACCAACCCCCATTGGAAGCGCGAGATTAGCCGTTCTTCCACACCTTCTAACTCCTTGGGCGGCCGGTCCGAGGAAAGAACGATTTGTTTGCCTTCGTTGTATAGTGCGTTGAATGTGTGGAAAAACTCCTCCTGGGTCCGCTCCTTGTTGGTGAAGAACTGGATGTCATCCACCAGCAGCAGGTCCACGTTGCGGTAGATGCTGCTGAATTCAGTGGTTTTGTTGTTCTGTATGGAGTTGATAAAGTCGATGGTAAATCTTTCGCTGTCGACGTAGAGGACGTTGCGTACCTTGCCGTTCAGAAGGTTGAAGTTTCCGATGGCTTGGATGAGGTGGGTTTTTCCCAGGCCGACGCCACCATAGACGACCAGAGGATTGAATGTTGTTCTCCCCGGGGACTCGGCTACCGCGAGCGCGGCCGCGCGCGCAAATTGGTTGTTGGCGCCCTCCACAAAATTCTCGAACGTATAGCGTTGGATGAGATTGCTCTGCGCGTGTGCCCTCTCTAGCTGGCGCTGATGATTGGTAGGAGGCAGATGGCCGTTATCGCCTCCGTTTTTCGCAATCGAATAGACGAGTTTGCTGTTGTCTCCCAGGACCTGAAGCAAAGCCTGGTTGATCAAAGTCCGATAATGGCTATCCAACCATTCATAATAGAATTGGCTGGGCACCTCGACGGTGAGCATCCTGTCATCAAGCCCCACCGGACTTATGGGCTTGAACCAGGTCGTAAAAGCTTGGGGGTTGATCGAATCCCTAATAATTGATAGGCATTGCTCCCAGGCCGCTTGATGCGTTAATGACATTTTTCCATCCACCTCCAATTAACAGATGTATTACCCAAAGATGAGTTTTCAACAAGTTGTCCACAATGTTGAAAAAAACGATATCAGGTTTAAAAATAACAAGTTATAAAATCTGTTCGATGCCGAAATGCCACATCAACCACCACCTCCTATTTGAACAACAACTGGCAAAAAACAAAAAAATCTTTTGACAAAATGTAAACTTTATTCAGTTATCCACATTTTGTAGTGTGGTCAGCATGCGAGAGGAAGGTTGTGAGAAATATAAGAAAAAGGCCAACAATGTCAAGCGCAAAAGAAGAGAAAAAAGACTTACCGACCGAGTGGTACAAAAAATGGCAGTATGGCACTCTTATCTTGACTTTTTTGACAAATAATTTTAGATTAGCACTTTGGTTTGAAAATAACATGCGGGAGGTCTGGCTTTAATGCGGAGAAAAAACTTTTTTCGAACGCTCATCATTCTACTGGCGGTAGGATGGTCGCTTGTGGTCCTGTTTCCCACCGTACAGGTCACCAAAGAAAAGAAGAGGGCGGAAAAATACTACGAGCGCATCGAGGAGAACACGGATCTCAGCCGGAACGACATCAAGGCCGCGCTCTCCACGGGGAATCTGGAACTGGTCGTGCGCAATCATTTTAAGGCCACCGACGGCAAGACCGTTGAAGATCTCATGGAAGATGTCAAAGCGCTCACGGAGTTGGATGAGAGGATCGTCAAGGATGAGAGCAAGGCCATCAAGCTGGGCCTCGATCTGCAGGGAGGGACCTATCTGGTCTACGAAGTGGATCTCAAGCAGCTGTTGCTGACCGTGGCCAAAGAGAAAGACGAGAATTTTGAAGCCGCGTTGAACGAGACCTGGAATCGCGTCAAGAGCAACAACGAGGATTTTTTCGATGCGCTGAAGATTGTGTTCAAAGAAAGAGGTCTCAGGATGAGCCGCTACTTCGGTCGCGCTCGGGACGACGACGATAAGATCATCGGTGACCTGCGGGACCAGGCGCGCGATGCCATCGACCGGACTCTCGAGGTGCTGCGCAACCGGATCGATCAGTTCGGCGTGTCCGAGCCCTCCATCACCAAACAGGGCGACCAGCGCATCGTCGTGGAGCTTGCCGGGATTCAAGACGTGCAGCGCGCCAAGAATATCATCGGCACGACCGCGCTGCTGGAGTTTCAGCTAGAAAAAGAGCCGCAGGTGATTCAGGCGGTTCTGGACGACATCAATCGGGTGCTGAAGAGCAAGACATCCGGCAAGGAAGGCACCGAAGAGCTTACCAGGGCCGATACCACCGAGACGCCCCAGAAGGTGCGAAAAGATACGGAGGTGAGCCTCAAAGATATCTTCGGGGAGTCTTCCATCTTCGAGGAAAAAGAAGGGAACGCGTCGGCAGATTCCGATACGACGGTTCTCTTGGATAAAGACGTGTTTGAAGAGCGTCCCTTCGATGCGTTGTTGGCCAACATCGGCGG
>CAYQOI010000207.1:0-6542 GCA_964419085.1 uncultured Cytophagia bacterium
AGCAACCATTTGCCCGCTTCCTCAAGATAGAGCCGGTTGATCTGCCGCAACTCGATGACCTTGTTCAGCCAATGGGACATGGCGGCTCAGCCTGACGGCTTCATCTTTGTTCGAACCGACATGATCGCCTCCACCCAGGTTTCCGGCTCGATGCCCGGCGATTCTACGCCGGCCGCTCGGTAGAAATCCGCGACGGTCTTTCGCAACTTTGCCCCCTCCACTTCCTGTCCCACCAGCACCCGCTCCAGTTCCGACAATTTCTCTGCCGGACGAAAGGTGAAATCTCCGGAGATGGAGAGATCGTCGATCCGGTTGTCCCGCAGGCGCAAAGTGGTGCGGATGAGGCCACCTTGCGCTTTCAGTTCGGTGTCATAAACCCAGACATCGTTGTGAATTTTTACGCCGCCGCGTTGGAGACCGCCTTTCTGATGCAACCACTCCTCCGTCACAAATTTCGCGTCGTACTGCGCCATCGCCTCCAATTCCGGTTCGGTAAACTGTCCCTCGATGACCTCCTCTCCCAGCGTCCGCTCGCACTGCTGAATGTAAAGGTCCTTGACCAATGCGCGAGAGGGTTGGGCACCCAACTCCCGTTCCATCGTCGTCATGTACTGCTGCAGGCTGTCGTGGATCTTGTCTCGAAACTTCTCGTCCGGTACCTTGAGCACGTTCGCCATCAATTCAAAATTGAAGTCGAACAAAAAGCTGCCCACCAGAACTTCGGCGCGTCCAATCGCGGCGGCGCCGGTGCCCCCGATTTTTTTTCCGTTAACTTGAATATCGTTGACCGGCCTGAAATAGGCGGGGATCCCCAATTCGCGGTAGGTCCCGACCAACGGCTTTGCAAAGAGCTCGAAGCGGTGTTCCACGCGTCGGGGCAGACTGTCGGGCTGAAACACCCACTGAACAAACAGTTGGTCGGAATCCAGGTAGACGGCCCCTCCACCGACCTCCCGTCTCACCACGGGAATGTTGTGCGCGGAACAAAAGCTCACATCTACTTCCTTTTCCAACTCCTGGTGCAGGCCGATACAGACATACGGCTCGTCGGGGCTCACAAGAATGATCGTGTTCGGGCTCCCGTCTCGCTGGGCCCACGCCGCACCGTGGTAGACGGTTTGCGAACGCAGGTACGGCACGCTTCCCGCGTCGACCAGACGAATCGTCACCTCTCCCCTCCTCAGTGCACCGCGGCGCTCGCCTTTCTCTCCGAGACTTCAGGTCGCTCTCGTGTAAACGAGCTGCGCTTGCCGGGTGCAGTTAAATAAACAAGCTGACATCGGCATCGGCAGCGTATTCCAGGAACGTCGCTGCGCCACCGATTTCACACTGCGGAATGAAATCTTCCCGCGCAAATCCGAAAACGTCCATCGTCATCTGGCAGCCGATGAGCCGTACATCATCCATCTCGGCGCACATGTCACGGAGCTGCTCCACCGTCGCCACGCCCTTCTTCTGGAATGTCTTCTTCATGAGATTGGTGGCCACCGATTCAAATCCGGGGACGTTGGACATCAGAGCATTGGGAATCTGCCAGTTGATTTTTTGCAGACCCTCGGGCCCGAACGGGAGCTTCATGGGCATCGCGGGGTTGCCCACCGGGGAGACGGCCGCATCCAACTTCTTTTTTAGCAGCGGCAGACCGTAAAAGGTGAAGAAGATCGCGACCTCCCAATCCATCGCGCCGGCTGCGGAGGCCAGGATAAAGGGCGGATAGGCCCAATCGAGCGTCCCCTTGCTGGAAATCAGTGCCAGGCGGCGTTTGCCGTTGTTTTTGGACATGTTGTACCTCCTTAGAAATCCATAAACCTGCCGATTTGTAAACCCCGGACAATTCACCAATTGGGGGTATACGGTCGATTACTACGCTCTTGAGTGTCACTCAGGAGGAGTCTTGATTGCTGTTTAAGTCGTTGTTTGCCAAAAAGATTCTTCCAGTATGACGGGCAATTTGTGAATTATTCAGGTCAAAAGCCCCGGGCTAATGCGTTTTCTTGATCAGGAAACGGTACCGGGAATTCCCCTCATCTTTGGCTTCCAGCAATTCATGATTGGTCTGGCGGGACCAGGCCTCCATGTCCGGAATCGAACCCGGGTCCGTCGAGATCATCTCCAGAACCTCGCCGACTTGCAGCTCCTGGATCGCCTTCTTGGTCTTCACCACCGGCATGGGACAAAGCAATCCTGAACAGTCCAAAGTCTTCGCGATGCTGACGTCTGACATAGCCCTCTCCTAAAGTTTCTTCTGAACATAAAAACGGTATATATTATCCAAACAGCGGGCATCGAGAAGATTATTTCCCGTGAGCTTCGCCCATGCCCGCATATCCGACATCGAGCCCGGATCGTCGGAAAGAACCTCCAGTATTTCACCCGGGCGCATCCGGTCCAGATTGCGCCGGATCAACACGATCAACCACGGATCATACAATCCCCGGCAGTCCAAGCGGTAGCTGATCACCAAAACCATTTCACACCTGTGGGCTCATTCGTGGCCTCTAACGCAAACTCTGTACCAGGAGAAACGACTCCCCACCGAACCCGCGACAAAACGGGCAAGAACGCAAGAGAATCAGGCAGAAGGATCGATTTTACAGTTACTTACACTTATGACCGCGTCCGCCGCGGCAGGTGACGCAAAGAAAAACCAAGGTTTCACCCGGTAACTTTTGGGGTAACTTTACCACATTTAAGCGATCAAACCATAATTTCGCGGCTGGAAAAGGGGCAAACTCAGCCCACGCTCTCCACGGTGGGTGGCCAGGAGATGGGATCCAGGCGGTAGGCCCCGGAGGAAAGCGTGACCGTGTTTCCGGCAATCTTGACCAACAGATGGATGTAGTCCTCAAGCTCGTGCAGCACGATTCCGTTCAGCCGGGCGAGCGTCTCCACGTCATCCACGTGTCCGGCGACGCGTCGCAGGACGTCGCTCACCACATAGCAGCGCTGGGGGAAAATCGTAAAAGCCTCTTGCAACAGCGGAATCAACTCTCGGGAAAACACCACGATCCGCTTACACCGCACCAGATTGGGCATCAGTTGGCTGCGCGTGGTGTAGTGCCGGATGTTGCCGTAAAACCTGAAGACGCTGCGCAGTTCCCCGGCTTCCAATTGGCCGTGCAGATACGCGATCTCGTCCTGCCGGGGAACGACGTCCCAACCGTGTTCCAACGCGGTTCCCACGAAAATGGTCTGCGCATCCCTGGCGGGAAAACCAGGCATCAGCGTCTCGAAGTCTTCATCCCTGAGACTGGCCTCCAGGCGATAGGCCCAGGAGCCGGCTTGCGCTCTCGTGGGTGCTTCCTCCACGGAAAAAACCGGCGACAACGGCTCCCACTGCGCAAAAAGCTGCAGCTCTTCGGCAAACACCGTCGACAGTCGCTCGATCACCTCGGGCGGGGCGAGATGTTCGGGCGCGAAAATGAATTTTTGAATTCTCATGGCCTGTGAGGGACTGGCGCGACGTGAGGCCGCCTCGACGCCGCAGTGTGCTTAAGGTTTCTCCGCTCCCGCCGGCCGGTCGTAAAACAGCCGCACCCGGTACTTCTTCTCCCCTCGACTGTTGATATATTCCAACGCTCGGGACAGCGCGTCGCGGGTGGACTTCAGCACGGTGGGGTCCGAGAAAAAGATGTTTTCGCGCCCAAGGAGCTTGACCAAACCGGTGCGGTGAAAAATCTTCCGCTCCTCCCGCGTGACGCCGGAAATGATCAGAAGTTTGTCATGCTTTTTCATATACTCGACAAACTGAATCAACGAGAGAATCGACGTCGCGTCCAGACAGCATGCCCTTTTCAGCCGCAGGATCAGCACCTTCAGGTCGGGTCGACTGGCGATACGTCCGATCTCATTTTCGAAAAACTCGGCCGCACCAAAAAAGACGTCTCCCTCGATATGCACGATGGAGATCTCCGGAATGAGCCGCTCGCCGGGTCGGGACAGCTCCTGAAAACCGTTCTTCTCGTCGTAATCCAGCTCGATGAGTCGGGGATGCTGCGCCTTGCGTAGAAACAGCACCAGGGAGAGTCCGACGCCGAGAAAGATCGCGACGTCCAGCGAAAACAGCAGCGTGGCGGCGAATGTGGTCACCAGCACCGCGGCGTCCGAAGGCGTGGCTTTAAACGACAGAACCACGTGACGCCAGTTGACCATTTTGGTCGCGATGACGATGATGATGCCCGCCAGCGCGGCCACCGGAATATAGCGCGTGATGGGGCTGAACAGGACCACCGCGACGAGCAGGATGAAGCTCGAAAATACCGAAGCGAAGCGGGTCTGCGCCCCGGCCCGATAATTCAGCGCGGTTCGGGTAAACGACCCGGAGACCGGCATCCCGCTGAAAAACGCGACCGTCATTTTGGCCAGGCCCTGCCCCACCAGTTCCTGATTGGCCTGCACCCTGTCTCCACTCAACGCCGCGACCGATTTGGAGCTGGCGATGGCCTCCGCCGTGGAGATGAGAGCCAGGGCCAGGGCGCTGGGAGCCAGCGTCCGTATCGCCTGCAGGTCAAAAGTGGGGTGACTGAGCGGGGGCAGCGAGGCGGGCACCGCTCCCACCACCGCAACCCGGAGCCGCACAAACTCCGACGCCCCAACCACCGCGGCCGCGGCAAACACGGCCAGCAGATATGACGGGATATAGGAAACGCCGCTCGACGATTTCGGGCTCACGCGATTCAAGAACACCACCAGGATGATCGTCGCCAGGCCGACCAGAAGCGTCGTCGGTTCCAATGCGTCGAGGTTTTTCACGATGGAAGAAGCCGCCTCGACGACCGACAAACTCGGATGCTTTGGAATGCCCAACAAGTTAGGGAGTTGGCTGACGATGATGAGCACACTGGCACCGCCTGTAAATCCCACCAATACCGAGCGAGAAATAAACTGCGTGAGATTGCCCAGCCTGAACACGCCGGCGGCCATCTGAATAAAACCGGTCAGAAAAGAGAGAGCAAAAAGCAGCGCCAGGTAGTTTTGTGAAGCCAGAAACGGGGCGATGGCTGCTGCGATGACGATGGAGCTGGTGTTGGTGGGCCCGGTGTGTAAATGCCGCGACGAGCCAAACAACGCGCCGACCAGGCTTCCGATGATCACCGCGTGGACGCCATACTTCGGCGCGATGCCGACGATCATGGCAAAGGCCATGGATTGCGGCAAGGCAACCAGCGCCACCGTCAACCCGGAGAAAAGATCCGCTTGAAACTGGGAACGATCATACGATTGTAGCGTCTCCACAAACGGAAACAACGTACGCACTTGCAAGACCGATTTCACCCAGGCCGAGAGGGACGTCTTTTCCTGGAGGTGTGGTTCGGGCGTTTCCATCTATTCGGTGAAGTCCCACTTGCTGATATTGTGTCGTTTCATCTTTTCACAAAAATTCTTGTAGTGAATGCCCGCATCCTTCGCCGCCTTTGTGATGTTGCCTTTGTGCTTATCGAGCAAGCGGGTGAGATACTCACGCTCGAACTTGTTGAGCAACTCTGCTTTCAATCGGCTGTAGGGAATATTCTCATTGATGAAGTAACGATAGCTGAAATCTTCAGGACGCCGGATGCAGGCGTTGAGGGTCTCCGCGGATATCTTGTCGGTTTTCTCCAGAATCACCGCGCGTTCGATCACATTCTCCAATTGCCGAATGTTGCCCGGCCAATCGCGGCTCATCAAGATATGAATCGCATCCTGGGAAATGTCGTTTATTTTCCTCTTGAACCTCTCGGAGTAAAGTTTGACAAAATGAAAGGCCAGAAGCGGGATGTCGTCGATGCGCTCTCTCAGCGGCGGCACATCGATGGGGATCACGTTCAACCGATAGAACAGGTCCTGGCGAAACGCGCCCTGCGCCACCGCCTTTTCCAAATCCCGGTTGGTCGCGGAAATGATGCGCACGTCGGTTTTGATGGTCTTATTCCCACCGACACGCTCGAATTCCTTCTCCTGTAGCACCCGAAGAAGCTTGGACTGCGTCGAAAGCGGGATGTCGCCGATTTCATCGAGAAAAAGCGTCCCGCCGTCGGCTTGCTCAAACCGGCCCAGGCGGGTCTTGTGCGCGCCGGTAAACGCGCCCTTCTCATGCCCGAACAGCTCGCTCTCCAGCAGCGTCTCGGTGAGCGCGGCGCAGTTGATCCGGATGAATTCGTGAGTCCGCCGGGGACTGTTAAAATGCAACGCTTTGGCGATTAACTCCTTCCCCGTTCCTGTCTCTCCGCGGATCAAAACCGTGGCGTCGGTTTCCGCTACGTCGGAGATCAGCTGGAAGATGGTCTGCATCTTCTCATTTTGACCCACGATATTATCGAAGCTGTACCTGGAGGTGACCTCACGCCGAAGCCGCTTGACCTCCTGCCGCAGGCATTGCTGCTGCACCGCATTTTTGACCACCAGCGCGAGCTCGTCGTAATTGACCGGTTTGGTCAGGTAGTTCACCGCGCCCATTTGCATCGCCTGGACTGCGTGCTCGATGGTCCCGTGCGCGGTGACCACCACCACGGGAACGTCGATTCGCAGTTCTTTCATCTTGGCCATCAAGTCCAGGCCGTTGA
>CAYQOI010000208.1:0-6540 GCA_964419085.1 uncultured Cytophagia bacterium
CTGGACCTTGCGGTTCACCAGCGTTTTCACTTCGCGGCCGAGAATGTCGTAAACCTTGATGCTCACCTGTGCGGCTTTCGGCACGTCGAAGCGCAGCGTGGTCGTGGGGTTGAAGGGGTTGGGGTAGTTGTCACTCAGGTAAAAGGATCGCGGCAACTGACCTTTGGGTTCCAAATCGCGAACCGCAACAACCATAAATTTTGGAATATCAATGTACGACGGGATACTTGAACACCCAAATGGGTCTGACGAAAAATCGCTGCCAAAAATGTCCGCGAACTGGTCAAACGAAATCCGTAGAATCAAGCTGTCTCCTGGTGCCGTCTCGGGGTCAAGACCGCTCTCAGTAGCCTCAAAACGGTGGTAGGTAGGAGACGACGTGGAAAACTGCGCCGCGGCCAAAGTCGCACGCTGACCGTTGCGGCTGTGAATGATTTCACAGACATAGTTCGTTGTGCCGAGACTCGCCAGCAGCAAACTGAACTTATATTCGTTCCCCTGAATGTCTCCGTTCAGAATTTGGGACCACTCAACAGCCCCGGGCTGGCTTGAGAAGAACTTGTATTCCGAACTGCTGCAACCCGGCCCAAATTCTGACAGGAATGGCTGCTCGATGTTTCGGCCTGGCGCAGCATGTAAATAGAGACGCGTCTTATCCGGAAAATCGTTCGCCGGCTTTCCGACATAGGCACGGGTAATCTCTGCAAATTGACCGGAGGTGTTGGTCGCGGAAACTCGTAAGGTGTCAGGCCCTCGGCGCGTGAGAACATAGGCCTCGAAAACGCCTTCACTGGGCACGACCGTGTCGCCGTTTACGAGAACATAGGGCGTAGCGAAATCATCCACATATCCAAACACGTCGACTTTCGCCTGATCTATGTTCTCGCCCTCTTGGGGAGACTCAACTACTACCACCTGATTCGGCGGCGGTGAATTGCTGGCGTCCACGTCAACTATGATGGTATCTGCAAACACTTCGCCGCTCCCCGTCTGCAGCGTGAGTGGACAGAGAATCGGGCCGGATGGTGCCGTATGAGCAATTCGAAGGATAAATCCTCTTTGGTCGCCAAAGCCCCCTGGTTTCTTGCTTTCGCCCTCAGAAATGGTGTCGAAGTCAACCAATGAGTCAAGCACAACCGCATGAGGACTCGCAGTGCGGAGAGTTCCCGTGACGCTCAAAGCTGAAGCGGTACCCACATTTTCAACCACAGGAATGATGGCAATGGTCTCGCGGGGCTCCACAACACCGTTACCATTGCCTTTCACGCGTTGATTACTGATGCCGTTGCGGTCGTCATCAAACTGCACGTTCTGCAACTGCAGGCTGACCGTCCCGGCTGGTTCGACATGTAGGGACAGAGACATCGAAGTGTCTGGCGCAGAGAAAGAGGTTATTGTCAGCTGGAATTCAACTGTTCCCGAGTCCGCGTCCGGGTTAACCATAAAATGAAACTGCTCACCAAAGCTGAATTCGGCCGGCCATTCGCTTTCTCCGGCGTCAATCACGCCGTACACGACAGAGGAGTCGATCATAGAGATTCGTGAATCCGAAGTGGCCAGCGACGCCTCAACCTGGATGGCCGGGACATCCCCGTTGTTTCTTAGCCGAATCGGTAAGCCTATCGTTTCACCTGGGTCCAATTGCCCATCATCGTCGCCATTGCTCTTATCATCCGCAAAATTGTTGGTGTCGTCATCGATACGAAATTCGGCGATGTCAAACGGCCCTGCCGTCCCACCTCTAACATAGAGCTTTACGGAAAAGTCGAATGAACCCGCATTCGATGTACTCACGCTCAGTTGAAACTGGACCGAATCTGTTGGAACGTCAGGTGCTGCAGTAAAGATAAATCCTCCCCTACCGGAAAAGAAGTTATCCGGTTCGGCGGTCTCGCCGGCAGCGATGGTGTTGTAAGGCTCTTCGTCATCATCAAAACTGATGAAGGGACTCGCCGTAGAGAGTTTGGCGACGACATTTTGGGCATCTTGCGTTCCCGTATTGGTAAGGAAAACTCTTAATCGGATCGTCTCCCCGGCTTCAATCGTTCCATTACCGTTTCCGTTGCTCTGGTCGTGGGCAAATTGCGAATCATCATCGTCAATATCGATTTGACTGATCACCAGTGGACCGACCTGGGCAAATAATGTACAGCTTGTAAACACCATGAAAATCCCAAAAGCACGGGCAACAAATAACCAACCCCTTTTCATCATGCTCTCCTTTCTTTTTCTCCCGTAATCTCAAAAGTTTTTAGTTAACCCGGATTAGGCCGGACAATTCACAAATCGGGTATTTACGATCGATTCCTGCGAACCTGTATGTCACTCAGGAAGAGTCTTGTCGGCTGCTTTATCCTTGTTTGCTAACAAGATTCTTCCAGAATGACAGGCAGTTTGTAAGTGATTGCTTTTCAGTAACTTCCCATCTTATGCTGCGCACGTTTGGTTGGCGCTATCACGCCGCTTGCCGGCATAGATTGCAGGCCGATTCATCTCCTGAAACTGCTTGCTTGTGTTAGGCAGCACCGCGGCCTCCTCCCTGGCGCTCAGGAGAAGGCCGCGACATCGGACTCATTGTTTGTTCAGCGTCACCTCCAGATCGTGCAGCGTGGGGTAGGCCACGTTGAACGTGCCGGACAGGCTGGTCTTGTTGTTGTCCAATTGCAGATGCCACGATGCGCTGGCTACGATCAGACTCGACCCGGCCACAAAGGTAAAGGAGCCGCTCCCCGTGACCTTGCCCTGGCTGTCGATGGCCCAGGTACAATCCACACCGCTCCCGGAAACCTCTCCTGCCGTGTCACAAGTCAGATTGAGGGAAACGGTGTTGTCGGCGTTCTTGGCTTCTCCCGTCCAGGTTCCCTGAAGGTCGGCCAGGCTGAACGAAGTCGAGGGACCCGGGCCTGACGGATTGCTACCGTCCCCCCCGCAAGAGAACATCAGAAACACGGTCCCCAAGAGAAGGAAACCTTGTAGGCGCTTCATTTGTCTTACCTCCGTTTTTTTTGTTCACGGCCGCGCGGACGTCGCTGCGCGCGTTTTACCATTGGACCCAAAGGAGTTGGGAGGTGAGGCAAATAGAAGTCAGAGGAGACTGGTAAACTCGCTGAGGCCCGGTTGAGGAACTTCCTATATCAGGAAAAAAACGCCGAGAAGAACATGCCTGCGTCGATGGTGGCTCGGCTCATATCGTATCGATTACGTAGTGTAACCGTTGAATTCGTTCATAATCTCCCTTCCCCTCATTTAAGAATATTACATTAATGTCAAAAAGACGACATCTTGAGACTTATTTCTTGCATTTTGGACTTTGTTTCGCTAACTTAGCATGGTTCCCTTCCATCGACAGCGCTATTTCCTTTCGCGAAGCAGCAAGGGGGAAGCAGGAATGCCGCAGGAGTTCGAGCGCAGCCATTGCCCTCTGAAGCTCCTCTCTCGGACTGCGGATAAAGTGTTGCCGCATCACAGGGAAATGGCAGACCTGGATGAACAGGTGCGCAGATATCAGGCCTGTGCGGATTCTGAAGAATCTCTCTTGCGCCAGCAGATCTTTTTCCAACTCAGCCCTTTTTTGTTGAAATCATTGAGCTGGTACTGCCATGTGACCAGCGGCTGTGGTGTAAATTGCCAGGTCGCGGAGCTTTTGTCTGCCGCATACATCATCTTTACAGACTTGATCAAAAAATTCGATCCCGCCTACCACGTCAACTTTTTGGGCTACGTCGTCAACGGGATCTCCTGGGGCCTGTTCAATATCTACAGCAAAGAGCGCCGCTACCATCAGCACCGCATCCTTTTCTCCTCCGAAGTGGAGGCGATCTCTCCGGAGAAGGAAGGGGGAAGCGAAAACGAAGAAGACATGTGGCTGACCTCCGTGATGCTCAACCGCATTCTTTCGCAACTCAAGCAGCGTGACCGGGATTTGTTTCTTCTTCATCATTTGTTCGGCTATTCCTGCCGGGACCTTGCGCTGCTCTACCGAACCAAAGCTAAAACCATTCAGAAAGCCATCGAACGAGCCCGCAAAAAGATCCGCGCTCGCTGTTCCCCGTCGCCGGGCAGAACGCGGTGAATGCGCAAAGAGGCATTCCTTCACCACGCGTCCATCAGCGTGACCCTTCGCCGCGATTTTGTTGCTTTTGAAACAATTTGTGCTATATTGCTTCCAGACGGCTCAGAAAAAGCCGCTATGTCGTGCCGGCCCGCTCTCGTGTCAAACGTCACGTCTTATGCGCAGAAAGTTTAAAGGTTATTTCATGCTGTTTCGCGTCCTGCCCGTGTTGGTGTGGTCCTTTGCAGGCAGTTTGGTGGGAACCGCGCTGGCAGTGTACGCGGGCTTTCCATTGTCCTGGCGCGCCTTTCTGCTGGTGTTGGCCATCGCCGCGCTGGTGCAGGGCTATCCCACCCACATCATCAATGAGATCGTGGACTGCAAAAGTGGCGCGGACGACCAGTCTCTGGGCACAAAGAAATTCGGCGGCAGCAAAGTGCTGCAAGCCGGCCTGCTGACCTTCCGCGACCTGTGGGCGGTCTTTTTTGTCTCGCACCTGCTGCTTCTGGGCCTGGTGTGGCTGTGTGCAAAATCCATCGACACGCGAATCGTGTATCTTTTCATCCTGCCGGGTTATCTCAGCGGTCTCTTCTATTCCCTGCCCCCTTTCCGTTTTGCGTATCGGCCTTTTCTGGGAGAATGGCTGGGCGGATTCTCCGGCATCTTCTTCCTGGTGCTGGGAAGCTACTATGCGCAAACCCTCAAGATCGACGCCTACGCCCTGTCCGCGGCTTGCGGCCTGGGGCTGGTGTATATCGGCATCATGGTGTTCTTCCACTACCTCGACTTCGAGAACGACCAGCGGGCAAAACCGCGCAAGACGACGACGGTGGTGTTCCTGGGATTGAAAGGCTCCCGGGTCTATTCCTATCTCTGTCTCGCCTTCGCCTCGGTGCTTTTCGCCTTCTGGACGGTGAAGTTCCGGGCGGAGGGCCTGGCGTTCCTGGTGCTGAGCGGAACGGTGCTTTTCTGTCATCACCGCATCTGTTTGACCGACCCGCTCTCCATCATTCGCTGGGGCAAACTCATCACGCTTTCCGCGCTGGTTGTCGCGCTCGGCTTCGCCGCAGTCGCGGACGCCCACTTGGCCTTCATGGGGCTACCTGCCATCTTAGGCTTCTGGGCGCACAAGAAATTCGGTAAACTGAAAGGGCTTCGGCCTTCCACATCGTCGTGAAAAAAGTACAACAGCTATTTGGAGAAGTGCGATGAATCGTAAAGCGGGCCTTGTGCTTTTCATCTGCTTAATTTCCCTGTTCTGGTCCTGCGACCAGAATCCTGCGGAACCGGAGATGCAGGGTGCCAACGAGGTTTTGATCCAGAACCGCCAGTTCGTGCCGCAGACCCTCACGGTTGGAAAGGGTACCACGGTACGCTGGACCAACAAGGATGACGTCGCCCACACCGTCGACAGCGGCAAGCCCATGAACCCCACCTCGGTGTTCAATCTGAAGACGCTGCAGCCCAACGAGTCCGGCACGCACACGTTTACCGGAGTTGGCACATTCGACTATTTTTGCTCCATCCACGGCGAAACCGGTAGAATAATCGTGAAATAGGGTGGCACAGCCTCATGAAAGAACTGTGCTTCTCGCCCTGGTTGGCACCGGTTCCGGCGGTGCACGCCGCGCGGTATTTGTGGGAATAAGCGTGCCCTAATTTTGTACCAATTCTAGAAATGGAGCCCCTGTAACTTTTCGCGCTCGGTCTCGTAGTGTATGGGTTAAAGGCGTACTCGGTCTAGCAGCACAGGCAAGCCGCTCTCCGTGCTGTGGACCGATTTTAGTTTTGTTCACCGAATCTTTTGGAGACAGACAATGGCTCAGGCGCGCAAATCCCAGAACAGGGGGAGTAAGCGATTCGTCATGTACATCCCCAACACGCTGCGAGATGAGATCGAGGCATGTGTCAACGAGACCGGCATGACTTTAGCTGAATTTGGCAGAGAAGCCTTTGCCACCTATCTGTGCGATCTGCGCAGAAAAAAGAGAGACGCTCAACTGGCGGAGACCTGCCGGCTGCTGGACGGGAGCAACCAGCTTGTTCTACGTAACTGGACGAAAACCGAGAGCGAGATGTGGCACGGATGAGCGCATACAAAAGTGGGGATGTTGTGAGGGTGAAGCTACACAAGGATTCCGATTCCGGCACCAACGGCGCGCACCGATACGCGGTGATCATTTCCGCAGACATCGTCAACGACAATCTTCAAACCGTTATCGTGTGTCCTTTGATCGAGGCACAGCGAGTCACGGAGTCCCGAATCGGGGCCACCTTCGTCCCGGGAGATGTTATCGGAATGGAAAACGATAGCCTGGTCTTTACCCTGCAGATCAAGACCATCTCCAAGGACCGCATCGTCAAGCGGGTCAGTTCGCTCCCCGCGACGTACCTATCAGAGATCAAAGAAAGCCTGCAAGCTGTTTTAGATATCGATTGACGCGAGAGTCCTGCTCTGTTTTCCCAAAATCCAAACCCGGACAATTCAC
>CAYQOI010000209.1:0-6533 GCA_964419085.1 uncultured Cytophagia bacterium
ATATGGTCATGCCGTTTATGAGCGGAATGGACGTCTTGAAGACCATGCGGAGCACGGCGAAGTTGGCCAAGATTCCTGTTTTGGCCTGCACCTCAGTCGGCGACAACCATGTGGTGAAGGAGGCCATCGAATATGGTGTGGTTGACTACATTGTCAAACCGGTGAGCGAAAAAACACTGGTCAAAAAGCTCACCAACATTTTTAAGCATATCAACTGAGTGCGTTGCGCGAGAATCTTGTGACCGAAGATGGCTAAAGAAGCTTTATCACAAAACGAAATCGATGCGCTGCTTTCGCAGGCCCAGGCTGGAGCCGAAGGGTTGCTCAAGGTTACGACCCAAAGAGAGAAAGCAGTTTTCGCGTACAATTTTCGTCGACAGAAACGGTTTAACAAGAGTCACTTTGTTCTCTTAGAAAGCATCCATAAACGCTTTCTACGCAACCTGGAAGTGACGCTGACCAATCTCCTGAATACGCCCATCATGGGCACCATCGCCGCAGCGACAGAGTTGACGTTTCACGAGTGTCTCGATTCCATTCCTTCACCCACATGCCTCTACATTCTGAACATAAACAAGGGCACAGGCAAATTCCTGCTGGAAATCGATCCCAATTTCGCTTTCTTCGTTATCGACAAAATACTCGGCGGAAAAGGCAAAGAGACCACCACGCTCAATCGCGAGTTGAGTCTCATCGAGGAGCGCATCATGCATCGCATGGTGCGCCTGCTCAATGCGGATCTCCAGGAGGCGTGGCAGCGTGTGGAGAGTCTGGAGGTGGAGGTGGAAGGCTACTACGCACAGCCGGACTATGTGCAAGTGGTGGGCGAAAACGAGTCGGTGATTCTGGTTTCTATGGATGTGCGCAGTACGGACAAAGTGTTGGGCTACATCAACTTGTGTTTGCCCAGCGGAATCCTCGAACGCCTCCTGATGAAGTACGAAAAACACGATGATGGCCTGAATCGGAGCGACGAGGAAGTTCTCGAAGACCGCCGCAGCCTGGAAAGACGAATTCGGAATTCCATTCTACCTGTCAAAGTGGTGCTGGGCAGCACCAAAATGACCGTCGCGGATTTGATGAGCTTAGAGCCGGGCGATGTCATCTATCTGCAATCCCGTGTGGACAAGGAGGTCGATGTCCATGTGGGAAATCTGAGCCTGTTCAAAGGGGTGCCGGTCAAAAGCGACAACACGGTTGCCGTTTCCATTTCAGAAGTCGTGCCGCAGTTGCGCTGAATCTCCTTCCCACTTCTCTCCCTTAATCTTCACGCACGCGCGGAATCCCTTGACACAAAGGCCTGGAATGTTTATATTGTTTTAAACAATTTTAACAGATGGTTTGACATGTCGGAAAAAGCGGTTGAACTGAAAAAGCGTCTGGCCGAATCGGTCGGAGAATTTATCAAATATTGGGGTTTCAAAGAGATCCATGGTCGCATCTGGGTCCACGTGTATCTCTCAAGCAAGCCCATCACAGCCAAAGAGCTGACCGAAACCCTCGGCGTCACTAAAGGCCTGATCAGCACGGCCCTGTCTGAGCTGGTCGCGTATCAGGTGGTGGAACGGGTGAATCGCGGAGATGCCCGCTCACCCGGATACCGGTCGAACACGGATCTGGTGGGCGTCATCTACAATGTGCTGAGGAACCGAGAGCTCAAATTGACCAACAGAATTCAGCGAAATGTCGAAGCCCTGGCTGCTGAAATGCAGGATGTGGATGAAGAGACGCGTATTCGTTTGAACAAGCTCAGGGATATGTCGAATTTTGCCGTGGAGAGCCTGAACAAGCTGCTGCACAACAAGACCATTTCCACCTCCCGGTTCAGATACCTCATGCGGTTGCTCTCCTGAGCCGTTTTCACTCACCTCTCTGTCTTCTCTGAGGAGGGAGATTCTCTTAATGCGCAAAAAGTTGGAAACTATCGCTGCGAGTTTTGGCCCGAGTGAGAACTTGCATCTGCTTTACCGGGCCGCGCGGCTCACGCAACTGCCGCTGGCATTCTGGCGTCTTCCAAGAAGCGAGGAGTGGCACGCAGTGCTCGACCTGTCTGGCATGGCCACTGAATGGAATAGGGAGTTGAGCCGAACCCCTCCCGGTTTTGTCGTGGCCCCGTTTGCCGGAAAACGACATCGCTCCTTCATCATCAGAAACCATCTGTACTTCCGCGCCTCGGACGGTCTAGTGGAAGTGGGTGAAGATGGGATGTCTCTATCAGAGAACAGGACCCGATTCGCTCAAACGATCTACCGTCTCGCGGAAGAGGCCCACTTCCCGGAAGAGAATCAGAGCGTTTCTGATGCGCTCGCGCCGGGCGCTACAAACGGCCGGCTTCAATCCACAAGACAAGAGGCGTTCTGTTCCTGGGTGGAGGAGGCGCTGGAGGAGATCCGGAAGTCGCGTTTGACCAAAGTGGTGCTGTCGCGCACCGAAGTCGCGGGGTTGCACCCACGCTTTAGCCCGGTGGACCTTTTCCTGCGATTGAGCGACGCTTACACGAACGCGTTTGTGTCGCTTGTTTGGCTCCCGGGAGTCGGCTTGTGGCTGGGGGCGACGCCGGAGCTCCTCCTGCGGGTGAACAACGATGAACTGCGTACGGTGTCGCTGGCCGGCACACGGTCGATGCCGCCAGAGGCGGATTTTTCTGTGAAGAATTGGGGCGAAAAGGAGCTCGTGGAACAAGCGATTGTCAGCCGCTACATACGCCGCTGTTTCGAAACGCTGGGTATTCGCGATTTCCAGGAGGAGGGCCCCGAAACGGTACGAATCGGCAACATTCTGCACCTGCAGACCAGCTTTCGCCTGAAACAAGCAGGAGGGATTGCGAACGCGGCAGACCGGCTGCTCTGGCTGCTCCATCCCACTCCCGCGGTCTGCGGCGTGCCCAAAGCGGCCGCGCAAGCGTTTATCGCAAGCAAGGAGGCACACGATCGAGCCTTTTACAGCGGCTTTCTCGGTCCGGTGAATTTTTCCGGCGAGAGCCGCCTGTTTGTCAATCTGCGCTGTCTGCAAGTTGTGGGCGACCGGGCCGTTATCTACGCCGGCGCAGGGATCACGGCTGAGTCGCAACCGGCGCAGGAATGGCTGGAAACGGAGTTGAAGACGCATGCTCTGCTGAAATATCTCCGCCAGGTGGGATACGCGCAACGTTCTCGGGCTTCCGCTTCTGAGGTTGACCCAAAAGTCAGAGCGCTCTGCGATGAATGAGTTTAAGCCGGGCGTCGTGGAGATTGCGGAAATCTGTGCCAGAAAGCATGTGAAGCATTTTGTGCTCTCACCAGGCTCCCGTTCTGCCCCACTGACCCTGGCATTTTTGCGCCACCCCGAACTCTCTTGCAGGATGGTGGTGGACGAGCGGGCTGCCGGCTTTGTGGCACTGGGGTTGGCGCAGCAGTTGGCCGAACCGGTGGGGCTGGTGTGCACCTCCGGTACAGCCGCGCTGAACTACGCGCCCGCGGTGACCGAGGCCTTCTACCAGGAGGTCCCGCTGCTGGTTTTCACCGCGGACCGACCGCCCGAGTGGATCGACCAGAATGACGGGCAGACCATTCACCAACACAACCTGTACGGCGACCACTGCCGGGCGTTTATCGACTTGCCGGTCGACGACTCCCACCCCGACGCACGCTGGCAAATTCAACGCTCCATTTCAGAAGCCATCAACCTGACTCGGTGGCCCGTTTCCGGACCGGTGCACATCAACGTGCCGCTGCGCGAGCCGCTCTATCCCGAGAGCAAGTTTGTTTACCCCGAGAGGCACAGGGTGGTCTCCGTGGCGCCGGTGAGGACGGAGCTGGCGGGCGAGACCTGGAACCAGTTGCTGGAGGTCTGGCGGCGGAGCAAGAAAAGGCTCATCGTGGCAGGGCTACACCGGCCCGACCCGGAACTGGCGCACCACCTGGGGTCGTTTGCACATCTCGGCGCGGTCTTGCTGGCCGACGTGACATCCAACTGCCATGTCCCCCAGGAGATTCACAAGTTCGACGCGATCCTCGGCGCGTCCCCATCGGTGCTGCAGGAGCTGGCCCCGGACCTGCTGGTGACACTGGGAGGGCCGGTGGTTTCCAAGAATCTCAAGCTGTTTTTGCGAAAATTCAAACCGCAGGCTCACTGGCAATTGCAGCCGCATGCCCGTTGCATCGACCCGTTTCAATCATTGACCCAGATCATCCCGACGTCTCCGGCATATTTTTTCTCGGAGCTATCCCGGAGGTTGTCCGGCGACGTGGAGAAAGCGCAGGTCGCGGAAAGCGAGGCGTACGTAGCCGGATGGCAGGCGTTGGCATCCCGGGCGGAAAAGGTACTGAGCACGGTGCTGAACGAATTTCCGGATTGTGAATTGTCCGCGATGGAGCGGATCCTGCGTCACTTGCCTGCCGGCAGCAATTTGCAGTTGGGCAACAGTTCCATCGTGCGCTGGGCGAATCTTCTCGGATTTCCCGATGCACAGAATTGTACGGTAAACTCAAACCGCGGCACCAGCGGCATCGACGGGACGGTGAGCACGGCTGTGGGCGCTGCGCTGGCGACCGCCAGGCTCACAACGCTGGTGGCGACCTGGCTTTCTTCTACGACCGCAACGGCTTGTGGCAAAAGGACCTGCCGCCCAACTTGCGCATCGTGATTTTCAACAATCGGGGCGGCGCAATTTTCCGCATTCTGGACGGGGCCAAGGACCTTCCGGAGTTGGCCGAATATTTCGAAGTGGAACACGACTTGACCGCAAGGCGGACGGCGGAAGACTACGGTCTGGGCTACGAGTCTTGCGATTCCGTCGCAGAGCTGGCACAGCGGCTGCCGGACTTTTTCGCCGAAGGAAAGGGGCCGGCTATTTTGGAACTGAAAATCGAGAAAGAGATGAACGCGAGATCGTTTTTTCGACTGAAATCTTTGATGAGGGAGATAAGATGAGCGAGATAAACTGGCAAACCCTGAAGGAATATGAAGACATTCTTTTTCAATTCCATGAAGGGATCGCCAAAATCAGCATCAACCGGCCGGAGGTGCACAACGCGTTCCGACCCAAAACGGTTTTCGAGATGTCGGAAGCCTTCGAGTTGGCGCGGCAAAACACCGATGTCGGCGTGGTGATTCTGACCGGCGAAGGCGGCAAGGCTTTTTGCAGCGGGGGAGACCAAAAGGTGCGTTCGGTGGGGGGCTATGTGGGCAGCGACGGCGTTCCGCGCCTGAATATTCTGGATGTACAGAAACAGATTCGTTCGCTTCCCAAGCCCGTGATCGCGATGGTGGCCGGGTGGGCCATCGGCGGCGGGCATGTGCTGCACGTGGTTTGCGACCTCACCATCGCGGCCGAAAACGCGCGGTTCGGCCAGACGGGTCCCAAGGTGGGTAGCTTCGATGGCGGTTTCGGTGCGTCCTACCTCGCGCGGTGTGTGGGCCAGAAGAAGGCCCGTGAAATTTGGTATCTGTGCGAACAGTACGATGCTCAGGAGGCGCTGCAAATGGGTCTGGTGAACAAAGTCGTGCCTCTGGAACAACTGGAACAGACCACTGTGGAGTGGTGTTTCAAGATTCTATCCAAAAGTCCCATGGCCATTCGTCTGTTGAAGTCGGCTTTCAACGCTGAGCTGGACGGCCAGGCCGGGATTCAGGAATTGGCCGGCAATTCCACCTTGCTCTACTATTTGACCGAAGAAGCCAATGAAGGCAGGAAGGCCTATGTCGAGAAGCGCGAACCTGACTTCAAGAAGTTTAGACGTTACCCGTAGCCTCAAGGTCTGGCTAAGCGCCTTCAGGCTGCGCACGCTGCCTCTGGCGACCGCAAGCATCATGCTGGGGAGCTTTTTGGCTGCGGCCGAGGACGCGTTTCGCTGGCAGGTGGCTCTGCTCTGCTTCGCGACGGCCATCCTGCTTCAGATCCTCTCCAATCTGGCCAACGACTACGGGGACACGGTCCACGGAGCGGACAGTTCCGCACGGGTGGGGCCAAAACGGGCGACGCAGAGCGGCCAGATCTCCAAAACGGCCATGCGACGGGCCCTCTGGCTGTTCGTGGGATTGAGTCTGGGGGTCGGCTACTTGCTGGTGCGCGGGGAGAGCATCTTTTACTATCTTCTCGGGCTCGCCGCGATTGCAGCCGCCATCGCGTACACCGCCGGTCCCCGGCCTTATGGTTACGCGGGATTGGGTGACCTGTTCGTGCTGGTCTTTTTCGGCATGGTAGGGGTTTTGGGGACCTATTATCTGCACACCCACCGTCTGGACTGGACGGTGCTGCTGCCCGCGCTCTCCTGTGGCTTTTTTTGTGTCGCGGTGCTGAATATCAACAACCTGCGCGATCTCGAATCGGACAGGCGGGCCGGCAAGTACACCATCCCCGTCCGGTTGGGGGGGCGCAGAGCCCGGCTCTATCACTGGTTTTTGCTGCTTACGGGCCTGGCGTGTGCCACAGCTTACGCGGTGCTCAACTTTCGCTCACCGGTGCAGTTTCTTTTCCTCGCGAGCGTTCCGTTGCTGATGGAAAACGGCCGCCGTGTTTGGCAGCAGCGCGACGCAGCTGAGCTTGACCCGCA
>CAYQOI010000210.1:0-6520 GCA_964419085.1 uncultured Cytophagia bacterium
CTGTTTTGCTCTTTTAGCCGGACACTAATCATTCCGGATAGTGAAGCTTATGGAGTCTGATCAACGACGGTAAGCCGGTAGTCCGCCTTCACCGACGGGTCGATGTGCAGCCCACCCGACCCGTCCACGATGACCGTTTGCACCCGCTTTCCGGGGAGAATGTCCGGCGCTTTCTCATATCCGAGGACAAAAAGGCAGGTCGCCAGCGCATCCGCCTCCTCGGCGGAGCGGGCAAAGACCGAGACGCTTTCGCACATCCGGGAAGGAAAGCCCGTCGCCGGGTTGAGAATGTGATGATAGCGCTTCCCGTCGATGATTCGGTAACGTTCGTAATCGCCGCTGGTGGCCACGGCCATATCGTGAACCTCGAAGGTCGCCAGAAGTTCCTGCGGCTTGCGGGGATGCTGGATGCCAAGAAGCCACGGTTCGTCTTGCCACTTGTATCCGCAGGCGTAGATGTCCCCGCCCGCGTTGATCAAAAAGTGCGAGAGGCCGTGGTTTTTCAGCACGGCGGCCGCACGGTCGATGGCATAGCCTTTTGCAATCCCGCCCAGGTCCAGGCGCATGCCCCGGCGGGTTAAGAACACCGTGGTGTCTGTCTCGCTGAGCACCACCTGCCGGTAGTTCACCAGAGGCAGCAGCATCTGCAGCGTATCCTGCCGGGGAATGGTGACCTCCCGGTCGCTGTTGAATCCCCACAATTCCGTCACCGGACCGATGGTGACATCGAACGCACCGTGGAACTCGGCGGAATACGCCACCGCGCGCTTGACGATGGAGAACGTCTCGTAGCTTACCTTGACCGGTTTCAGGCCCGAGTGGCGGTTGATCTTCGAAATCTCACTCTCGGGTTTGTGGGAGCCCAGCAGGGCCATGATGCGCTCCATTTCCTGGAAGCCGGCGTAAAACGCCTTCTTGCACGCCACGACTTCAGCACACATGGCCTTGAAATCGATCTGCGTTCCAAGCAGGTACTTGGTCGCGGAGACCTCGAAGACCTCCTGAGGCGTGGTCTGAGCCGCGGCGACCAGCGGCAGCCCCGCCGCGCACAGCAAAAGAAGGATGCCGCGGCCGCGCATCGAATCAAAAGGAGAGAGCATCGATTCCGGAGGCCTTTTGGCCCGCAATGGCCACGCGCACCCGATTGGGGATGCAGATGAGATTCTGGCCCGGCTTACCGATCCGGCCCATCTTCATGCAGGTCTTGTGCTTGCAGCTCGACCACACGACTTCCGCCCGCTTTTGCTTGACCCGGAAGATTACCGCGCCTTTTGCGCCGGGGATCTGTGCACCATCGACATCATCGTCGAGTCGGTACTGGCCCACCAGGTGCTCTTCCTGAAAAACGAGCACCCTGTCGGCCTTTCCCTCGGGCATCGCGGAAGCAAAACTGACCAGCACCGGGTTCTCGATCTTTTTGGGCAGGCCAAACCTTGCCGCGACTTCTCGAAGCTGTGCCGCGACCTCACCCCGTGCGGCGCGGTAGTCCACCAGGCGGTTGTTCTCCACGAAAGTCAGGTCAGCCACCTGGGCCCCGGAAATCAGCATTTCCTGGTATTTCAGACCGGTAGCGGGCAACCGGAGATGCTTGATCAACGCCTCGAGTGCGCGCGCCGCGGTGTCGGGGTCATCGGTCAGCAGGTCCAGTGAAAAAGAGGCGGGTTGCTCGCTTTTCGCGTACAGCCCCTTCGGAAACAGGCTGAGACTTCCCGGCACCGCGCAGGCGGCCCCCGCGGCGACACAGGTTTTGATAAAAGTTCGTCGGTTCATCGGTCAATACATCCTTTCAGTTCGGTCCTCGTGTTCCGGTTCAAAAGCGGTAACGGATGCCGAGGCTCATGATGAACGCAAAGAGATCCTTTGAGTGGCTGAACCAGTTCGGCGTCGCGGTGTGGCGATGATAGATGTTCAAGGCCAGATTGAATTGCACTCGTTCATTCATGAGAAACGGCACCTGCTCAAAGTGATCCCCTCCGTTCAAGGTCAACTTGAATTGAACCTCATTGGAGTACCCTCGGTCTAATTTGCTGTCCACGGTCATGAACTCTTCTGGTTGCAGGTACGATTCTTTGAAAAAGAAGGCCCGACTCTGCACGTAGTTTCGGAATCCGAGCCCGATGGTGGTGATGTCGTTCAGGTGTTTGTCCCAACCCAGAGACGTGGTCAAGGACCTCACCTGCCAGTCGTCCCAGTAGTAGCGCAGACTGAGATGCACCGCGGAGGCCGGGCCGGACTTGTAGTTAAACCGCACGGTGCTGGCCTTTCGAGTGCGGGTCTCCGGGTGAACCGGCTGGAACTTCTGCGACTGCGAGCCCTGCGAGATCACCACCACTTCGTAGGGGTTGGAAAGAAAACCGTGCGAATAGTCGTAGGAAAAGATCGCCTGCGCGATGAGCCGCTTGCTCAGAATTTGCGTCAGGGTAGCGCTGTACGACTGGTCGTTTTTGTGCCGGGTCCAGTTGAAGATCTTCGGGTAATTCGCATCCCAGCTCCGGACAAAACCCAGCACGACATTGGTGTTTTTCTTGGCAAAAGAATACGAGTACGTTCCAGCGACCGTTGCGGAGCGGTAGTCGAACTCTTTGCTGTAGAGTCCATTGACCGAGAGGAGTCCTCCACCCACCACTTGCGACATGCCGAAGCCCAACTCGTGCCGAACATCGTCGGGACGATAGCCTTCCCGCTCTCGACTGGATGCAGCGGTGACGGCGTCCAGTTTCGGCGAACCCACCCGATCGTCGTCTTCCTCGTCCGAACGGCCGCTTTTTTTGGAATGAATGTTACTCCGGATGGAGGCAGCGGTGACGAGATCCACCAGGTACCGCAGATTGATGCTCGAAGATTCCGACACCCGCTTGGTCAGGGATATCGACGGGTAGATCACCTGAACATTGAAGCTGTCGAAGTAGGTGTTCAGGTCAACCTGCAGCTCGTTGTCTGGCAGTGTTTGCGAAAAAACCGGCGTCGTCAAGAAAGCCAAGCACAGCGTGAACAGCAGACACAACCGATCAACCACAACCGCACCCCCCGCTCTGGGCACCGGTACCGCCCACCGAACCCTCGCGATAATCGAGATAGTGCTCTCGGATGCCCACGTCGATGGGATTTTCATCAAAGATCATGATGGGGTCTGCGAGATCGCCTTTTTGCCACGGCTGTACCGTAGCACAGCTCGACAGGAGAATGGGAATGGAGATGAGCAGAAGCATGAGGCACAGTTTCCATTTCATCGCAATCACTTCCTTTCTTCACAAATTAAGTCGTCGTTCTAACCCTGGCACCTTGCTTAGAAACTGTTTTTTCAGACAGTAGAGCCATTTTAAGGCTGCGTTTCGGTCAACAGAGCTTGCACCTCTGTCTCGCAAGTGGACTTGTCTTCTTTTTTGAATCCCTTGTGGACATACCGTATTTTGCCCTGCCTGTCGATGAGAAATGTTGTGGGCATCGCCTCGATTTTGAAAAGCTTGGGAATCACCCCCTTCCTATCAGGAATGACCGGGAAAGGCACTCGTGCCGTAAGTCTGTTCAAGAACTTTTTCATATCCGCAGACCGTTCGTCCACGTTTACGCCGAGCACCACGAAGTCTTGTTTTTTGTGTCGGTTGTAAAGATCGATCAGGAACGGGAACTCCTTGCGACACGGGGCACACCAGCTCGCCCAAAAATCCAGCAAAACAACCTTTCCGCGAAAATCGGAGAGCTTTATCTTTTTCCCCTTGAGCGTGACGGCTTCGAAATCCTTGGTGGTCTGAACCCTTTCCTTCGGCGCCGCGGAAACGGCCATGGAGAGGAGAAAAAACAGCAGCACAAATCTTACGTCTTTCATCGTTGCAATCGCCGTGAGGTTTGGAAATGGCAGTCGTTTTTAAATCTCTTACCAGGTCATGCAAAACCGCGTTCCAACATTAAGAAAAATTAAGGTTTGGCAGCGCAGGCGGCTCAGGCGGTGAAGCGGTCAAGCTCACCTCCGGAATCACGGCCTCTAGCATCTTTTTGGCGTGGGCCGCATCTAATCTATAGAAGAAATGAAACGGAAGACGTGAACATAAAAGCCACGGAGGTGATCGGGATGCGAGCCAAAAAGAATCCGGAAGTCGACCTCAAACTGCAGTACCGTAAGACCCTCGAGCTGGCGTTTGTGGTGACACTGGCCCTCCTCATCGGCTTTTTTCACGCAATGATGGGCGCTGAGATCAAAGCACAAGACGTCCACGCCAAAGAGATCAAAATCGATGTGGCCGACATTCCACAAACGCAGCAGTTCAAGAGCCCACCGCCACCGCCACGGCCATCGGTGCCCATCCCGACCGAAAGCGAGGATGTTCCGGAAGACGCGACCATCGAGTCCACGGAGCTGAATCTAGATCTGGCGGAACTTCCGCCTCCGCCGCCTCCGGGAGAAGGCGCAGTGGATCAGGGCTATGTGTTCGTGCCGTACGATGAACCGCCTGTGCCCATCGGCGGGTTGGCTGCGATTCAGAGACACCTGAAATATCCCGAGATCGCGCGCAAAGCAGGACTGACGGCCACCGTCATCATCGGCGTGCTCATCGATGAGCACGGCAACCCCATCAAGACTCAGGTCCTCAAAGGGGCCGGTGTGAAGATAGGCTTCGAAGAGGCCGCACGCGACGCGGTGATGGCGGTAAAGTGGAAGCCCGCCAAGCAGCGGGACCGCGCGGTCAAGGTCTGGGTCTCGATTCCCATCCATTTCAAGGTGCGGGACGAAGGCAAGGCGGTGTCCTAATCGTGACCGCGAACCTGGGACGTGGACAAAGAAAGCCGCCGCGGGCTGACGGGCCGTCCGACTTCCGGTCCGCGGCGCGCTGCAAGGTGAGGTCCTCATGAACAAAAAAATGATCCCGCTGGGCCGGCTGCTGGGGATACCCGTCGACCTGGATTACTCCTGGTTTGTCATTTTTGTGCTCATCACCTGGTCGCTGGCGGTCAGCTACTACCCGTCGGAATTCAAAGACTGGCCTGCGGCCCAATATTGGGTCCTGGGAGCGATCACAGCCGTCCTGTTGTTCGTGAGTGTCCTGTTGCACGAATTGGGGCACTCGGTGGTCGCCCTGCACTACCAGATCCCGGTGACCCAGATCTCGCTCTTCATTTTCGGCGGTGTGGCGCAGATGAGGAGTGAGCCGCCCAGCGCCAAATCGGAATTCTGGATCGCCATCGCGGGGCCTGTGGTCAGTTTCGCGTTGGCCGCGCTGTTTTACCTTTTGCAGCCCGCGTTTGAACCTGTTCAGCAACTCTACGCGCTGGCCAAATATCTGGCTTACATCAATGGAATGCTGGCGACCTTCAACCTGATTCCCGGTTTCCCTCTGGACGGCGGCAGGATCTTCCGCGCCGCGGTCTGGGGCCTGACCCGCAACCTGCGGCAGGCGACGCTCACCGCGGCTACGGTGGGACGCTTTATCGCTTTCCTTTTCATCTTCTTCGGGGTTTTTCAAATGCTGGCCGGCAATGTAATGGGCGGCTTGTGGATCGCGTTCATCGGCTGGTTTCTGGAAAGCGCGGCGGTGGCACAGGTGCAGCAGCAAGTCGTCCAGGGGCTGCTCACCGGCCACAAAGTCGCCGAGGCCATGAGCCAGCGCTACGCCATCCTCGCACCGGACACGACGCTGCAGGATCTGGTGGACCGGCATATCCTGGGCGCGGGCAAGCGCTGCTTCCTGGTGCAGCGGGAAGGTAAGTTGGAAGGCCTGCTCACCCTGCACCAGATCAAGGCCGTTCCCCGGGAGGCGTGGCCGGAAACCACCACCTCGCAGGCGATGATCCCGCTGTCGCAGATCAAATGGGTCACGCCGGAAACGGAACTGCTGGAGGCGCTTGCAGAAATGGATCGAGATGGGGTCAACCAGTTGCCGGTCATCGCCGAGGGGCAGGTCCAGGGGATGCTCAGCCGCGAAGACGTCATCAACTATCTGCGCACACTGCGGGAGTTTCACAAGTAGAATGGACCGAACCGCAACCAACAAGCAGACCGGCGCCATTCATGCAGGTTGTGCATCGATTTGGCTTAAGAAGGCATCTAATCCATGAGAAACGAATATGAACCGAACAGAGGTCTGAAATGATGACAGGGGCTAATTGTTGTTCCGACATGGAGCGGCCGTTCCGGGGTCACCGTCGCGGTGCCGCGCGCGCGGCCTGGCTGCGACAGTGGTTTCCGGAGATGGCGGAGTTTCGCGAGTCCGGCACCGCGGCCGCGGAGGAAGAAGTCGATTGGATTCCGCTGGTGGACCTGATCGACCGCGGGAAACACATCGTGGTGCGCGCGGAACTTCCGGGGGTGCAGCCGCATCAACTCAAGGTGACCCTGGAAAACAACACGCTCTGGCTGAGAGGCGAACGTCTACCGGATGAGGAAGACGAACACTACTTTTGCAGCGAGCAGCTTTTCGGCAAGTTCTCGCGCAAGGTCAGACTCCCGGTAGAAGTGGAGAATGAGCCGGTTGAGACCGCGTTTCGAAACGGGATGCTGACCATCAAATTGCCCAAGGCGAAACGC
>CAYQOI010000211.1:0-6463 GCA_964419085.1 uncultured Cytophagia bacterium
CCGGGCGAGGGCGGCCTGTCTGCCTCCTCTTGCGCAACCGCAGTTTCTCGAGGCGAAGAAACAAGCGTATCCTGTGCCAGCGTCTCCGCTTTCGGCGGCGGCACCGCCGCCACCCGTTGCACCACCGGCTCGGGTGGCGTCAGGTCCGGTTCCTCCTCCTCCCTGGACACAGCGGTAGAGCTTGAGTCCACCTTCGCGGTCAGGGAATCCGCTATCCGCGCGGAAGCCAGATCGTTCACGTTGGAGGAAGGCGTGCGGTCACCCTTGAGCGAAAGATAGCCGGCAAACAGGACCCCTGCGGCAAGAAAAAGGGACGCGACATACGCCGCAACCCTGCGCCTGTGAGGGTGCGGTTCCTCCTCAGGCAACGTGCCGATGGTGACCGCCGATGCCGGATCCTCTAGATAGCGCGCAAGGTGTTTGCTACCGAGTCTCAGCCCGGTGTTCTCGCCAAACGCGTTGAGGTCGGCGAGAAGTGCACCGCAGTCACGGTAGCGTTCGGCGGCCTTTTTTTTCAGCATCTTGCGACAGATGGCCACGAGCTCGGGAGCGATGTTCTTCTGGCCCTCCAGGAAAGGAACGGGATCGAAATTGACAATCGCATCCAGAAACTCGCTTTCCTGCTGCCCCTGAAAGGCCTGTTCACCGGTCAGCATTTCGTAGAAGGTCGCGCCCAGCGCAAAAATATCTGACGGCTTGCCCACCGGCTCGCCCAGAATCTGCTCCGGAGAAAAATACGGCAAGGTCCCGCTCGCGGTGCCTTCTATCTGTTCCTGCGCGGATTCGCGAATATCGGCCATGCCGAAATCGGTGAGCTTCACTTCACCGCGATTTGAGATGAGCACGTTGGAAGGCTTGATGTCTTTGTGCAGGATGTTGATATCGTGGGCAGCCTTCAACCCTTTTGCGACTTCCTGAATAACAAAACAAGCGAGAAGCGGCGGCAAGCTCTGGCGAGCGATAAGGTGCCGCAAGTCCAGGCCATCCACAAACTCCGCCGCGAAATAACTCCAGTCCCCGACGCGGCCGAATTCGTAAATGGGCACGACGTTCGGATGGTGGATGCGCGCGGTGATCTTGGCCTCTTCTTCGAAGCGTGCGCTGACACTCTCATCGCCGGCGAACTCTAACCTCAGCACCTTGAGAAGCACAAACCGCTCCAGCGCAGGCTGATACCCTTTGTACACCATGGTGGTGGCGCCGCGATGAATTTCCGCGAAGACCTGAATGTCCCCGATCTGTTTCAGAGGTTCCATTCCTTGATCTTGTAGTGCAACCACCTCCGGGAAACCCCGAGGATGCGTGCGGTTTCGGAAACATTGCCTTCCTGCTCTTGCAGAGTTCTGGCCACAAGTCGCTTCTCCACCTCCTTGAGGCTCATGCCGGCCTCTAGCTTTTCCACTTCTCCCGCGGTACTCGGAAGGCGCAGATCATCGACCGTGATGAACTCCCCACGCGCCATCACCACCGCTCGTTCGATGGTGTTCTCCAGTTCTCGCACGTTGCCCGGCCACGAATAGTTCATCAACGCTTCTTGCGCGTCTTTATCGATGCCTTTGATGCCCGCTTTTTTCTTGACCGCAAATTTGTCCAGAAAATGATGCGCGAGCAACGGGATATCCGATTTGCGCTGGCGCAGAGGGGGCATGCGAATGGAGATGGTGTTCAGGCGATAGTACAGATCTTCACGAAAGGTCCCCTCTTTCACCATCGCATACAGGTCCCGATTCGTCGCTGAAATGATGCGCACGTCGACTTTGCGGATTTCGTTTTCACCGACCCGTTTGATCTCTCCCTCCTGCAGGACACGCAGGAGCTTGGTCTGCAACTGCGGGCTCAAATCCCCCACTTCGTCGAGAAAAAAGGTGCCGCCGTGGGCTGCCTCGAACAGGCCGCGCTTGTCCGCGACCGCGCCGGTGAACGCGCCTTTCTTGTGGCCAAAAAGCTCGCTTTCCAGCAAACTGTCGGGAAGCGAGCCGCAGAACAAGGCCATGAAGGGCTTGTCCCGGCGGTCGCCGTTGTAGTGAATGGCCCGGGCCACCAACTCCTTGCCCGTGCCGCTTTCCCCTTCGATGAGCACCGTGGCGTCCGACTCCACGACGCGCGACATGATATCGAACACTTCTCGCATTCTTGGACTCTGCCCGATGATTTCATCGAAGCCGTGGATGCGCTTGACCTCCGCGCGCAGGCGGCGATTCTCCTCGCGCAATGTCTGGTAGAGACGTGCATTTTCGATGGCGATGGCGGCCTGATTAGCGAACGCGGAAAGAAACGGCAGATTCTCTTTGGTAAACCGGCTGCGCCGGGTGACGCTGTCCAGGTAGATCGCCCCGATCTGCTGATTCTTGATGCGCAGAGGCAGGCAGGCGATGGATTTGATCTGCTGCAACAGGATACTCTCCGAGTCGCTGTATTTCGGGTCCTTTTCCGCCTCAAACAGCAGCACCGGCTCGCCGTTGGCCATCACCTCCCGCAGCACGCTGGACGAGATCTCGGTAATGCCAGCGATCTGTTTGTCGGTGAGATTGCGGCTGCTTTTGATCTCAAAACCCTGGGGCGCCTGCTGGGATTTCAACAGCACAAACCCGCGCTCGGCCGACAGCGTCTCCATGGCGATTTCCAGCACCTTTTCCAGCAGCGGGGAGATCTCCTGAAAGCTGTTGATCACTTGCGCGATGTCGGATAGGGCTTCGAGGGGACTCTGCAGTTCCGTTGCCATGCTTTTTCACCACCTTTGAGACTACTGAACCTGAAAGGAAGCTTGCTTTGAGCTGCTCCAATTTCCGAAATCGTCGACCACCGAAACGGTCCAAAAATAAATGCCGCTGGAGAGCGAATCTGACACGGTAAACGAGGTGCTGTCCGCCGAGATTCCGCTGCGCGACCAGACCAGGGTATTCAACCCAAAATCTACCCGAAAAACATCCAGTTTGAAGGTGTAATCGAAGTTCAATGTGATGGGCGCCCACACCAATTGCGGGGTCGGCGATGCCACGACGTTGAAACCGTTAGGGGATTTGGCAGACGGCGTTGCCTCGATCACACGAGCGAGGAATTGCGGTTCGGAGCGGGCACTGAACCCCGCGCGGTCGGTGGCATTTAAAACCAGCTTGCGGCCCAAAACCCCCTGCAGACTACCGCCGGGCAGGGCCGCCGCATCGATGATCCGGCGAAAAGTCCCCGGCGTTGGCGTGACCTCCAGGGTGTCTTTGTAAGCCAGCTCCGGGATCTCCAGTTCAACTTTTACCACGTCGTTGGCGCCATCGGGGTCATCCAGTTGCGCAACGACTTCCAGGAAAAACTGGTCGTTTTCAGGGAACACCCGGCTGATGTGACAGGAGGTCACCGAAAAAACTCGGGCCACCGGAAGACCATCGAGATTCAGCCGCACTTCCGATGCTTGCCCCAGGCGCACGGTCACGGAATCCCGGTCCATCGCAAACCCCGGCTTCTCTGCCACGACAGTGTACACCCCCTCCGGGACGTTCTCGAATTGAAACTGCCCTGCCGCGTCTGTTCGAGTGGCAATCGTGCCCGGCTCCAGGCGCACGTCCACACCGGGAAGCGGGGAAAAGGGGACATAAAAAGTAAGCGTTTGGCCAAACACCCTGCCTACGTTCTTGAAGCTCTGAGACTGTGGGTCTAACGGATTCTTGCGTTCGGCATCGCTGAGGCATGAAGAAAACATCAGCAGGGTAAGAAACAGCATCCCAACACGGCACACAGTGGCAGGCAAAACGGTAAAAGGGAAAGGCTGATGAGTTTTGAACCAACTGCGTACCACTGAATAGCCCCTTTAAGATAAATCCGGAATGAATTTTATTTTAAGATAATCAAAGCTAAAAAGCAATAAAAAAGCGATGTTTCGCAGCCGAGCCCCTGGTCATGCCACACCCGCCCGCGCCTAATCCTCACGCCATCTGGGAACGCGTTCTAAGATGGCATCGAATCCCAACTCTGCAAATAGAAGAGACAGGCGGCTGCGGTGCGCGCCTGCATACGCCGCGGACTGCAGATCGATTTTCAAAGGAACGTCACATGCCAGCGCGACCAGCCGTCTGGACAGCAAGGCCATCTCCTTGCCGGCGAGCAATCGCTCCGCGACGCCGCGAGCGCCGCGTAGCGGCAGATGCGCAACCTCATCAATTCGGGCATAGAGAGCGTCAAGGTCATCGAAATGCGCCAGCAGTAAAGCCGCGGTTTTCGGGCCGATGCCCTTGACTCCCGGGATGTTGTCCACGGCGTCGCCGGTGAGCGCCAAGAAATCGACCATTTGATGTGGGTCCACTCCAAACTTCGCCTTGACCCCCGCGGTGTCGACGCGCTCATCGCGCGCGAAATCCCAGAATCCCACCCGAGCATTCACGAGCTGCGTGAGATCCTTGTCGCTGGAGACGACCACCACATCGGCTCCTTCCGCCACAAATCTGTGGGTCAGGGTCGCGAGCAGATCATCGGATTCATATTCATCGTGGATGAGCGCGAGCATTCCCATCGCTTCGGTCACGTCAAAGCAGATGGAGATCTGTTCCTCCAGGTCCGCCGGAGGCAGCGCGCGCTGTGCCTTGTACTCCGGGTAGAGACGATTGCGGAAAGAGGTGGTCAGGCTGCCGTCAAAGGTCACCACGAGGTGGGTGGGACTGGCCTTTTTCACCAATTGAATGAGGAAGTTGGTGAACCCGTACACCGCGTTGGTGGGCCGCCCGTCAGGGGAGCTGAAGGTGTCGGGAATGGAGTAAAAGGCTCTGAAGATGTACGGACTTGCGTCCACCAGATAGACGGTAGCCACCCTCAGCTCCGTCCGCGCGAATCATTCTGCCACATCTACAGCTCCTTCACCGTCGCCAGGACCGCTTCCGGATGCTGCGTCACCTTCACCTTGGGAAAAATCTTGCGAACCTTTCCCTCCCGATCGATGACGAACGTGGTGCGTTCCACGCCCATGTACTTCCGGCCGTACATGCTTTTCTCCTTCCAAACACCGTAGAGCTGCACCACCTCTTTTTCCGCGTCGCTGAGCAGCCGGAAAGGCAGATCGTATTTAGTTCGAAACTTCTCGTGCGACTTCACGCTGTCCGGACTCACGCCCAGAATTACCGCTCCGGCCGCCTCGAACTCAGCGTGCAGGTCGCGGAAGCCGCAGGCCTCTTTGGTGCAGCCGGGCGTGTCATCTTTTGGGTAGAAGTAAAGCACCACGTGTTTTCCGCGCAGTGCCGACAACTGTACCGTCTCACCGGTCTGGTCGAGCAAACTGAAATCCGGCGCCGTTTGGCCTTCTTGCACCATCTTCTCCTCTCCTTTCGATAGCTTTGCCCACAAGTTACGAAACCACGGGGTCGACTTTGTTGGGGTCGATTCCCAGGACGTCGATGGCTCGCGCCACCTCCTGTGCTTTGATTTCTCCTCGTTGCGCCAAACGGTACAAGACCGCGAGCGCGATGCATTCCGCATCGACCTCGAAGAACCGGCGCAAAGCCTCCCGGCTGTCGCTCCGGCCGTAACCATCCGTGCCCAGCGAATAGAGCCCACCCGGTACCCAACGGCTCACCTGGTCGGGCACGAGCTTCAGGTAGTCGGATGCGGCCACAAACGGCCCCGTTTCCTTCTCCAGCAGCCGCTGGATATAGGCCTTGCGCGGTCTTTCCGCAGGATGGAGGAGATTCCAGCGCTCCGTCGCCAGCGCATCCTGGCGCAGTTGCTTGTAGCTGGTGGCGCTCCACACATCCGCGGAAACACCGAATTTTTCCGCCAGGATCGTCTGGGCGCGCAGCGCTTCGCGCAGAATGGACCCGCTGCCGAAGATGTGAGCCCTGGGCATAGCCTTGCCGTTTTTGGTTTTGCCCGGTCCTCGCGAAAATTTATACAATCCCTTGAGAATCCCTTCCTCCACGCCTTTGGGCATGGGAGCCATGGGATAGTTCTCGTTGCCCAGCGTAATGTAGTAAAAAATGTCCTCGCGGTTTTGGTACATCCTGCGCAAACCGTCCTGAACGATGACCGCGATCTCGTAGGCGAAGGTGGGATCATAGGTCAGGAGATTGGGAACGGTGCTGGCCAGGACATGGCTGTGTCCGTCCTCATGCTGCAGCCCCTCGCCGTTGAGCGTGGTTCGCCCGGACGTCGCGCCCAGCAGGAAGCCGCGCCCGCGGAGGTCACCGAAGGCCCAGATCAAATCGCCGATTCGTTGAAAGCCGAACATGGAATAGAAGATGAAAAACGGGATCATGTCCACCCCATGAGAAGCGTAAGCTGTACCTGCGGCGGTAAAGGAGGCCATGGAACCGGCCTCGGTGATCCCTTCCTCGAGGATCTGACCGTCTTTGGCCTCGCGATAGTAGAGAAACGTGTTGGCATCCACAGGTTCGTACACCTGTCCCACATGAGAGTAGATTCCGAATTGGCGGAACAGCGCCTCCATGCCAAAGGTCCTCGCCTCGTCGGGCACGATGGGAACGATGCG
>CAYQOI010000212.1:0-6420 GCA_964419085.1 uncultured Cytophagia bacterium
GCGCTCGGTAGAGAAGGAGCTGTTTCGGGGTGTTGGAGACATGGTCGTCCCCGCGAATGACATGCGACATCTTCATGGTCGCGTCATCCACCACCGCTGCGAAATTGTACGTGGGCAGCCCATCGCGGCGCACCAGCACGAAGTCGCCGAATGCCGCGGCGTCGAAGGAGAGCTCGCCTTTGACCAGATCCAGCCACTTCAACTCCCCCGCCGCAACATGAAAACGCCAGGCATGGGGCGTCCCGGACTCCAGCAGCCGGCGACGTTCCTCCTGCCCGAAACGCAGACAGGTACCGTCGTATTTCGGGGTTTCCCCTTTGGAGACGGCCTCATCACGCTTTTGCTGCAAATCCGTCTCAGAGCAAAAACACGGGTACGCCGCGCCCTTTTCCGCCAGAACCTTCAAATGCTGACGATAGATCTCCAGTCGCTGGGACTGCCGATACGGGCCGTACGGGCCGCCGATGTCCGGCCCTTCATCCCATGCCAGCCCCAACCATCGGAGGTCGTCCAAGATGGCGTGCTCCGAAGCCGCACTGGACCGCTCCGCATCGGTGTCCTCGATGCGCAGGACGAATTTGCCCTGCTGTTGTCTGGCGAAAATCCAATTCAGAATAGCTGTGCGCACATTTCCAATGTGTAGGTGTCCGGTTGGACTGGGCGCGAATCTGACTCTAACCTCCGACTCCATCGACTTCCTGCTCCACTAACGCGCATGCAAAAACCGCCACTCCTTTCCCTTCGCCCACAAATCCCATTTTCTCCGAACTCGTCGCTTTGACGGAAACCTGGCCGGTGGACACGCCGAGCGATTCCGCGATGTTTCGCCGCATCTGCTCGATATACGGCGCCAGCCGGGGACGCTCGAGCACCACCGTGGCATCCACATTGTTGACCCGAAAACCGGTACGCTCCAAAAGCTCTCGGATCTCCTTCAACAGCAAAAGACTCGAGATGCCCGCAAAGCGATCGTCGCTGTCGGGGAAATGCGCTCCAAGGTCACCCAGCGCAGCACTGCCCAACAGCGCATCGCCCACCGCATGGCACAGGGCATCGGCATCGGAATGCCCGGCCAGCCCTTTGTCGAAATCGATCTCCGTGCCGCCGAGAATGAGCTTCCGCCCCTTCACCAACTGGTGCACGTCGTAGCCGAAACCCACGCGCAGCATTCAGCGAGCCCTCAACAGCATTTCGGCCAACTTCAGATCAAATGGCACCGTGATCTTCAAGTTCTCCGGCTCCCCTTCCACGATCTTGACCGGATGGCCCGTCCGTTCCACCAGCGCGGAATCGTCGGTCTGGTAGATGCCGTATTTATATGCTTCCTCGTACGCGCGGCGAATCAGATCATATTCAAAGACCTGCGGCGTCTGCACCAACCAGAGTGCGTCCCGTTCCGGCGTTTTTCCCACAAATCCACCGCGGGAGGTCTTGATGGTGTCTTTAGCCGGAATCGCGAGAATCGCGGCACCGTGTTGCTGACCCGCTTTGATCACTTCTTCGATTTTCTCCACGCTCACAAACGGCCGCGCCGCGTCGTGGATCGCCACCATCTTCGTCCCCGGCTCGAGCGCGTTCAGCCCGGCGTAAACCGAGTCCTGTCGTTTTTCTCCGCCGGCAATAATCTTTTTAACTTTCGAGAAGCCAAATCGATCCACAATTTCATTCGCAGCGTAAGAGAGGAAAGCCTCGGCGACACTCAACACCACGTCATGGATCAGAGGACACGCCTCGAACTTCTGAAGAGCATAAAAAAGGAGAGGCTTGCCACAAACGTTCTGGTACTGCTTGGGCAACTCTCCACCGATGCGGCTACCGCATCCGGCGGCGACGATTATTGCTGAGGTGGACAAAAGTAAGACAACCTGAGCTGATCAGAGAATAAACATGCAGTCCCCGTAGCTGTAAAAACGGTATTTTTCGCGAATCGCTTTCCGGTACGCCTTAAACACAAAATCGCGCCCCGCAAAGGCACACACCAGCATCAACAGCGTCGAGCACGGCAGATGAAAATTGGTCACCAATTCGTCCACGATCTTGAAATCGTACGGCGGATAGATAAACTTGTCGGTCCAGCCCTTTGAGGGCTTGCTCCATCCTTCCGAAGTCACCGCTGTTTCCAACGCACGAGTGGTGCTGGTTCCCACCGCGATCACTTTCCCGCCACTGCGTTTAGTCTCGTTGATCGCGTTGGCGGTTTCTTCGCCCACCTCGTAGTACTCGGAGTCCATTTTGTGGCGGCTGAGATCCTCGACCACCACCGGACGGAAACTGCCAAGCCCGAGGTGCAAAACGATGGGCACAATCCTGACGCCCTTTTGCTTGATTTTTTTCAACAGTCCTTCGGTGAAATGCAGCCCGGCCGTGGGTGCAGCCACCGCGCCCCTGACGCGCGAAAATACCGTCTGATAGCGTTCTTTGTCGAGAGGCTCCGGCTCCCGATGAATGTACGGCGGCAAAGGGGATTGCCCGATCTTGTCGACGATCTCGTAAAAGTCGCCGATGTAATTGAATCGCACAACCCGACCGCCGGAAACCGTGTTGTCGATCACATCGCAGTAAAGCTCATCGTTGATGGACAGGCGGTTGCCCACCCTCACCTTTCGCGCCGGTTTGACCAGCACCTCCCACAGACCGTTTTCCAGTTCCCGCAGGAGAAAAATCTCCACCTGCGCCTCGGTCTTGTCTTTGGTTCCCATCAACCTGGCGGGAAAGACCTTGGTTTCGTTGATCACCAGACAATCGCCTTTGTTCAGGTACTCGACGATGTCAGCGAAAACCTTCTGTTCGATGCTTTGCTTCTCCCGGTTGAGAACCATCATCCGAGCCTGGTCTCTTTTTTCGGCCGGGTACTGCGCGATCAACTTCTCAGGCAATTTGTATTTAAAATCAGATAGCTTCATGAACCTACTCCCTCTGTCCGCGTTTTACCGGTTCTCATCACTAAAAGAGATTTTGTTGTGTAACGTTCGGTTTGATCTTACCAAAATGGCGGTAAGCCAGTTCGGTGGCGACTCTGCCGCGCGGCGTTCGCTTCATCAACCCCTCCTGAATCAGGTAAGGTTCGTAGATCTCTTCCAGCGTCTCCCCTTGCTCCCCGATGGCCACCGCCAGGGTGTTGATTCCCACAGGCCCCCCATTGAACTTCTCGATCATGACTTTCAGAATCCGCTTGTCCATCTCATCCAGCCCCATCTCGTCCACATCGAGACGCAAAAGGGACTGATGCGCGATCTCGGCCGTAATCACCCCGTCCCCTTCGATCTGCGCAAAGTCGCGGATGCGGCGCAGCAAACGGTTGGAGACGCGCGGGGTGCCGCGCGAGCGCTTTGCGATTTCCATCCCGGCTTGTTCCTCGATTTCCACCTCCAGGATTTTCGCAGAACGCATGATGATGCGGTACAACTGTTCCGGTGCGTAGAAGTCCAGCCGGTTGACCACGCCGAAGCGCGACCGCAGCGGCGAGGTGAGTAAACCGGCCCGCGTGGTCGCGCCGATAAGGGTAAAATTCGGCAGTTGGATTTGGATTGACCTTGCATTCGCGCCACGATCGATGATAATGTCGAGCTTGTAATCCTCCATCGCCGGGTAGAGGTATTCCTCGACCACGCGGTTGAGTCGGTGAATCTCATCCACAAACAGAACGTCGCATTCCTGCAAGTTGGTGAGCAAGCCGGCGAGGTCGGCGGGCTTGTCCAGGGCCGGCCCGGACGTCACCTTGATGTTGACCCCGAGTTCATTGGCGATAATGTGCGCCAGCGTGGTTTTGCCCAGACCGGGCGGCCCGTAAAACAGCACATGGTCCAGCGCCTCTTCTCGCGCTCTGGCCGCATCGATAAACACCCGCAGGTTGTCTTTGATCTTTTCCTGTCCCACAAAGTCGTCAAAACTCAGCGGCCGCAGCGTGGTGTCTAATTCCGTCTCCCCATCCATGCGATGGGGAAATGTGGGTCTCTCGTGGTCAACCATAGTTTTTCATACGGCTAAATATTCTGCAGCGCACGCTTCACCAATTCATCCAAAGGCAAATCCGGATTCTCGGCTAGCATCTTCCCTAACAGCCGTTCCGCGGTGCCTTTGTTGTAGCCCAACGAAACCAACGCGAGGACGCCTTCGGCGAGCTTCTGCGATGCGCCTTCTCCACCTGCAGGCAGCGGCACAGCCGCGTAGCCCGTTTCCTTCTCCAGCTTTTCCCGCAATTCCATCACCAGTCTCTGCGCGGTCTTCTTTCCCACACCGGAGATCCGCGTCAGCGCGTCCACATCACCCGTCACAATAAGGCGCTTCAGCTCGTCGACGTTGCGGCCGGACAGGATGGCGAGCGCCAGTTTCGGGCCCACACCGGAAACGCTCACCAGGTTGCTGAACAGCCCCTTTTCCTGATCCGTGGCGAACCCGAAAAGCTGCATGGCATCTTCCCGGACGTGCAGGTGAGTCAAAAGCGTCGCGGTCTGTCCGATCTCATTCAGCTTCTCGAATGTGGAAACCGGAATGGAGAGCTCATACCCCACCCCGTTGACATCCAGAACCGCCCGGGTCGGCGTCTTCTCCAGAACCACGCCCATCAAACGAGCTATCATCGTCTCGACTCCACCCGATGCATATGGCAGAGCGCAACCGCGAGCGCGTCGGACGCGTCCAGGGGTTCCGGGGGCGCGTCGAGACCCAGTATCTGCTGAATCATTCTTTGCACCTGCACCTTGGAGGCCGCGCCATTTCCCACCACCGCTTGCTTGACTTCCCTGGGCGAGTATTCCGAGGTGGGAAGGTTGTGGTTCGCGGCGGCCAACATCGCCACCCCGCGCGCGTGTCCCATCTTGATGGCAACCTTGGCATTCTCGGCGTAAAACAGCGTTTCGATGGCAAATTCATCCGGATGCGTTTCAATGATCACCCGACAGAGTTCGTCGTAAATCTTTTTTAATCTTCGGGGAAATGATTCGCGTGAGGAAAGCTTCAAACAACCGATCTCGATGGCACAGTAGCCGCCGCTGCTTTTTTCTAAAACGCCAAAACCTGTGACAACGGTTCCCGGATCCACGCCGAGAATGCGCATCCCCTGATACCCTTACGATTCCAGTTGTTCCAACAAGGAGTCATCCATGTCGAAGTTGGCGTACACATTCTGGACATCGTCGTGCTCTTCAAGCGCATCGAGAATCTTCAGCAGTTGTTCGGCCTCTTTCCCATCCACTTTTACCGTGCTCTTCGGGTACATGGTGAGGCTGGCGGAATCGTATTTCACCTGATTGGCATCCAACGCGGCCTTCACATTCTCCAAATTCTCCACCGATGTGGTGATCTCATAAAACTCGTCCTCAGATTTGATGTCTTCGGCGCCAGCATCCATCACGATCAAAAGCAGGTCATCTTCCGAAGGATTTCCCTCCTTCGGAACCTGAATCAATCCCTTCTTTTCAAACATCCAGGCCACCGCACCCGACTCGGCCAGACTCCCCCCGTATTTGCTCAAAAAGTGCCGCACATCGGCAACCGTCCGCTTCCTGTTATCGGTAAGAATGTCGATATACAGCGCCACGCCGCCCGGGCCATATCCTTCCAGCAGCCCTTCTTCGTACACCACGCCGGGGAGCTCACCGGTCCCTTTCTTGATGGCGCGTTCGATATTGGCTGCAGGCATGTTGGCCGCTTTCGCCGCCTGGATCGCGGCACGCAACCTGGGGTTTGCCGTCTCATCCCCCCCTCCTTCGCGCGCAGCCAGCGTTATGTCTTTGATCAAGCGGGTGAAGATCTTGCCGCGTGCGGCATCAACCTTCGCCTTCTTCCGTTTTATGGTACTCCACTTGGAATGACCCGACATAAACTCCTCCAAATTAAATATAAATGTAATACATTTTTCCTCATTTTCCAAATAAAATATTGCCTGCCATGCCTCTGAAAAAACAAAAGACGACACACAAAACGTGTCGTCTCGTTGAAATCATCCCCCCAGACCAGGCCCGGGACAGGAAGCACGGGCAACCATCAGTCCCGGCGGCGCTGAAGCTACTTGCCTACATTGTAGCGCTCGAACTCTTTGTACACATTCCTCAGGTTGACCTTGGTGCGTACTACCCAGGCCTCTCGGAAACCCTTGCGCACCGCCAGCTTCTGGAGTTCCTCCGCGTCGCGCCAATTCAGGAAATCTCCCACCCGGACTTTGTAGAAGGGCGGATCGAAGACGCGGTACACCTCTTCCTCAAAGCGAAGAATCGCGTCCTGCTCTGCCTCGCGCGCCTCCTCCGGATCGGTGGTCTGGATGAGCTGCACACGGTACCCGGTCACCACGCTGTCCTCCTGGGCTTCGGCAGGAGTAGTGGGCATGCCTTCGTAACCCGTGGAGCTCTGACCTAAATCTTCTACAACGATGTCATCATCGTCCAACGTCAGAGGATCGAAGTCTTCCACCATTTTGTCGAA
>CAYQOI010000213.1:0-6408 GCA_964419085.1 uncultured Cytophagia bacterium
CACCCTGGTCGATGGCAACCTGAAAGCCGTTGGTATGCCACTGCAGAAAGACCGGCTCGCCAAACATCAACGTGTCCGGGGAGGCGTCGAACTCCAGGGTAGGCGGAATCACGGTCTTCGGCACGACGTACACCGAGTCTTTTCTTTCGGTGGCGACATCCTCTGCGCTGTAAGCGGTGGCCGTAAACACTTTCGTTCCCGGCTGTGTGCAGACCATCTGTTCCGTCCCGCTCGGGCCGCGCTCGCCGATTCCCTGGTCGATGATCACCCGAACGCCATCGGACTGCCAGGTGAGCGTAACCATGGACCCCACCTCGACGGTGTCCTCGACCACCTGAAAGTCCAGACTGGGCGGCTGAGAGTTGTCCACCAATTCAAGATGCACCGAAACCGTTTGACCCACCACCACGTTGACCGCTTGAACCGCCATGGGGAAGCCCGGCTTTTCCGCGGAAACGACGTAGGCACCGGCGGGCAGCACGTGTTTTGACGTGCGTTCGTAGGTCTCCACCACGACGTTGTCGTTCGCGTCCTTGACTTTGACCAAGGCGGAATCCTGGTTGACCGTGATCAACAGTTCGCCTTCGGTGGGATCCAGAGGCGTCAAAACCGCCTCGATACTGTAAGTTTGCTCCTGCTGCACCACGAGTTGCGACGTAAACAGCCGGAAGCCTTCCTTTTCCACACGAATCGCGATAAGGCCTGCCTTGAGCTCTTCGTTGCGGTAAGGCGTCATGCCCACCAGCTTCCCATTCAGGAAGACTTTTGCCGAGTCCACGTTCCGACCTTCCGGGTCGATGGCCGTGACCTCGAGCGTTGACACGGGTTCGACTCCCAACGGCAACTGCGCTTTGCTGCACGCCATCGCGAGCAGCAGGATCAGCATCCCTAACTTTCGCATAGCCAAGCCTCCTTGGTTGACTATGGTGTGCAGTTTACCTGTCATCTCTCTTCTGATTCTTTTATATGGTGACAAAAAAACGTCAATTAATGTTGAAGTTAAGCCCCAGAGTTGTCCCCACGCGCCATACCGAGCTGTTGTCCGACAGCTTGTTGACATTCGTGTAAGTCAACGCGGGATTGAACTCAACGATTCCCAGGTTCAAAACGACACCAGCGGCCAGGCCTGTCGCCTTGAATGACCAATTGTCCGTTTTGGTCAAGAACTCCCAGCCCCGAAACGCGCCTGCCGAAAACCCCCAACGCTCCGACTTCATGTGTTTGATCCCGACGTAAACAAAGGACTCCGCCTGGTTGCCGTATGGTGAAGAAACGTGCCACGGCGTGACACCGCCCTGAATCACTAACGCGGTGTTGTTGATGATGATGTTGAGCGCCAGCGACGGAGAGAGCAGACTTCCGTTGGACCCTGACTGGTAACTCCAAATGCCTGCCTGGAGACGCCAGTTGAACTCCCATCTTCCCAGGTGCTCAGGTTCCGGGTTCACGACGCTCACATCGCCGGGCTCCGGCTCTGACGGGGTGGCCGCTTCGCTCTGCGGCTCTACCACTCCATCTTTGGTTGCCAGGTTCTCCACCTCCGGCTTGGCCGTGAGGTCGATCTCTTCGGTCTGCTTCCTGGTTCGTCTCCACACCACCTTCACGCCCGCGATTTCTTCATAGGTGATGCCAACGGTGCCACGACCGTATCTGGCTTGCAAGGCGCGCGCCCGGCTCAGCCTCTTCGCATCGTTCAACGCTTCGGCGATGTCTTTGTGCAGTGCCTGTCCATGCAGGTACCACGTCTTTCCGTCGGCCGCCCCCAGAAACGTCACCTCAACACTCTCATCCTGCATCAGGCTGTCCAGTTTAGCTAATGCCGCTTGATCTATTTGCGGATCGGTCAGATCTGCGCTACCGGGTCGGAATGTCTTGATCCAGAAAACACCAGAATCCTGCGCGTGAGCAAAAGCGAACGAGAAGAGTGTTAAAACGAAAACTGACAAATACGTTAGTTTCTTCATGACTAACACCCTCTTTCTTTGTTTGTTCATGTCTTCCTTGACTCTTCGTCCGCCGTAGTGCAAAGTGTGTGCCAACCCGCGCTCCATAAGTGCTACCTCTTTTTTTACCAACAACTTACGATGTGGCGGATCATTGTCTCGGACCCCACGATTATGACTTAGGATGAGACACTCAAACATCTCTAACTCAAAAAAAATCAAAGCGTAGTTTTTTCCGCGCGGCATTTCCGGAATAAAAGCGTTTGAGGCGACTGCGGAGTTTTTTCTCTAAGTTCGCAGCCGAATCTTAACGAGATTTAACAAATTGCGAGATCTTGCGGGTTCCCCGGCGCGGCGCATGAGATCTTTTGCGTTATTCAGTACCAATAGGTACACTTTGACTTGCGCGATTCGACAACAATGTTCAAACTTTTTCACGATCCGTTTAGTGTCTCACATTGAGATAAACGACACAGATCATGGTTTTCGGCAGGCAAAAGCCGGATTCTCGCGGCCACATTTAACCATTAAAATTTGGTAATAACTCTGGCATCTCAAACAAAAGTTGTTATATTTGTCTCAGGAAAGCAGCACGGCAAAACAAAGATCCAACCCAATCAGGAGCCCAACTATGAACACACTTCTCGTAGCAGATGATGAGCAAACTTTCCTGGATTTCATGGTGCGTCTGCTGCAGAAAGATCACAAGCTGCTCATCGCTCGGAACTGGAATGAAGTTCTGGAAAAATTCGAATCCAACATCTGGCGGCTCAACGCGACCATCCTGGATGTGAACATGCCGGGCCTGAGCGTCGACCCCTTCACCATGGTGGACAAGCTCCTCAAGTCCAACCCCACGGTGCCTATGATCATCATTTCGGGTCAGGACATCGTGCTGCGCCATGAATTCCTCAAGATGGGCGTGTTTCAGTATCACGGCAAGCCCATCGACATGATGGATCTGAAATTGACTATCAGCAGCGCGCTGGAGTACAACCGCGTGCTGCGCAAGCTGGAGACCCAGGACAAACGCAACCGCGATGAAGTCAAGTTCTTCGAGCGCATCCTGAATATCGACTTGGCGGAAATCCAAGAAAAGGTGCGCAGTCAGGACAGCGAAGGCAAGCGCGCACCGGTGTTGATCCGCGCTGAGCCCGGCTGCCGACCCAAAATGCTGGCGAGAATTATCCACGAAGAAATCGACGGCAAGCTTTTCTTTGAGCGCGTCTGTTCTGATTCGCTCAAGAATATGCTGCCTTACAACATCCAGGATGGCGACACCCTTTACCTCGAAGGCATCGAACACCTGGGCCCCGAAGAGCAGGCCGCGTTGCTGCAACTCGTGGAAGACCTGACCACCGATAGCGGCACAGAGGTGACCTCAACTCCAAAATTTCGCCTCATCGTCTCGACTTCTGTCCAATCGGAAGCCGGGACCAATGGGCATCCTGATTTCAACAAACTCAGCGAACTGCTCTCTAACCTGGAGTTCCGTATCGAGCCTTTGAGGCTGCGAAAACATCAACTGCGCGACATGGTCACGCTGGTTTTCGAACGCAAAAAGCGGGAAATGTTCGCCCGGCCAGAGAAGATCTCTGAGGAGTTGTATGACCTCTTTGCCGAGTACAACTGGCCGCTCAATTACGACGAACTGGATATCGTCATGACCGCGCTGCTCCTCACCTGCGCCGAACCTACGCTGCGGCAAAAACATTTGCACCAGCTCGATTTCTCTGACATGGCCAACTCCAGCTATCCCACGCTGGATGACATGGTGGATGAACACATCCGAAAGGCACTTCGCCTCACCATGGGGAACAAATCGCGCGCAGCGAAAATGCTCGGCATCACCCCAAAAACGCTTTACGCCAGAATACGAAATTAATCGGGCCGCTCGCCGCGTCTTCAGTCTTCTCCCACCGGCCGGTATCGCGGGAAGCAAAATCAACTTGCGACTTTGGCAAGAAGCGCGTATCTTATAGCACCATGGGTGAGGACAAGCAAAACCCAGAAGCGACCATTCGCCTGGATAAATGGCTGAAACTCAGCCGAATTTTCAAAACGCGAGCTCTGGCCGCGCGGGCCTGCGACGACGGCAAAGTGAAGGTCGATGAACAGCGGGCGAAACCTTCGAAGCTCATCAAAGTCGGGGATAAAATCACCGTCAAGCGACGGAGCAAGTACCAAAGCTACGAAGTCCGCATGATCCCACGCAAGAATGTCTCCAAGGCGGACGCGAAATTGCTCTATTCCGAGCGCACACCCAAGATTTCCGATGAGGCAAAAGAGCTGATGGAATTACTGCAGGAATGGGATAGGCAGGGAAAAAGAAAGTACAAAGGCCGCCCCACCAAAAAGGAGCGTCGCGAGCTTGAAAAGATACGAGGCTACTGACCGCTTACCGTCCCCTTTGCAGCGTCTCGCAGATGAAATCCCCCACCTCCCGCGTCCCGAGGTTCCCGCCTAAATCTCGCGTGGTCTTATCGTTGCGGATAGCCTGGGCCACCGCAGCCTCGATCTTCTCGTTACACTGCGGAAAGCCGAGATAGTCCAGCATCAGGCCCACGGTCAAGATCGCGGCCAGGGGATTGGCGATGTTTTTTCCGGCATATTTTGGCGCGGAGCCGTGCACAGGTTCAAACATCGAGGTGCCGCGCGGGTTGATGTTGCCGGAGGCGGCCAATCCCAGGCCCCCTTGCAGCTGTGCCCCCAGGTCGGTTACGATGTCTCCGAACATGTTACAGGTGACGATGACCTCGAACTGCTCGGGTCGCTTGATCATCTGCATGGTCAGAGCGTCGATGTAGATGTGCTCTTTCTGGATGTCCGGGTACGCTTCGCCCACCTCTTCGAACGTCCGCAGCCACAAATCGTGGCCAAAACGCAGTGCGTTACTTTTATCGGCCATGGTCACTTTGTGCGCGCCCTTTTGGCTGGCAAACTCAAACGCGTAGCGGATGATGCGCTCCACGCCCTTGCGCGTGTTCACATCTTCCTGGGTAGCAATCTCGTCCGGCGTCCCCTTCTTGAAAATGCCCCCCATCCCCACGTAGAGCCCTTCGGTGTTTTCTCGAAACACCACAAAATCGATATCTTTTTCGGTCTTTCCTTTCAGTGGGCACAGCTTAGCGTCCACCAGCTTTATGGGTCGATAGTTCACATAAAGGTCTAATTTGAAACGCAAGCCCAGCAGAATGTCGCGCGCGTGGGTCATGTCGGGGACGCGCGGGTCACCAAGCGCGCCGACGAAAATGGCGTCGTAGTGCTGCCGAAAATCTTCCACCTGCGCCTCCGGCATGGTCGTGCCATCGCGCAGATAGCGCTCGGCTCCGTAGTCAAAATGCTGGATCTCGAGGTCCAATGAATCGGTACGCATTACCGTCTGCAGCACTTTGACGGCTTCTTCTGTAACATCGATGCCGATCCCATCTCCTGGAATTACCGCGATCTTCTTCGACATTTCAGGTTCCTCTTTAACCAACAAGTTCCGCAGAATTTAACAAAACCCGGGCATAAAAGCAAGCCTGCGGCTTTCGCCGGCCTGGCAAGAAAGCACTTGTATTCGTCCGCGCCATTTGCTAATTTCCGGCATGCCTGACCCACTGCACATCACGACGATTTTTTTCGACCTGGACAACACGCTATTCGACCATAGCCGGGCAGAAGCCGAAACCCTTGCGTATCTGGTGAAAGCTTTTCCAGACATTTTTTCGGACGTGTCCGCAGACCTGGTGAATCGCGTTTACCGCAAACACAACCGGATCTTGTGGAAGAAAATGGCGGCGGGCGAATTGGCGGCTGCCGAAGTCAAACTTCTGCGTTTCAAGAATACGCTGGAAGAGCTCGGTCTACCAGCCGGCAAGGCCAGCGAACTGGCCCGGGCCTATCTGGAAGTCTACCGAGAACAGACTTGTTCCTGTCCCAATGTCCAAGAAACACTAACCCATCTACAAGCCACCGGCTATCGACTGGGGCTGCTCTCGAACGGTTTTCCTGAAATTCAAGAAAGGAAGCTGCAGAACCTGAAGATAGCGGACTTTTTCCGGTTCAAAGTCTACTCCGACGCCGTCGGCGAGATGAAACCCTCGCCCAGCATTTTTCGATATGCAGAGCGCGCGGCGACGGCCCGGGGCGCAGAGATAGCCTACGTGGGGGATTCACTCGAAGATGACATCCTCGGCGCGCAAGCAGTGGGCTGGACAACGGTCTGGTTCAACCCGCAGGGTAAGCTTGCGGACGGAGCGGAACCCGATTTCGAGATCGGAGCGCTGCCACAGTTGCAAGAGATTTTCACAAACTCCCAGGCAAAACGGACGGGGGGCAGAGAGTAAACTCAAACCCGGACGCTTCAGGAGAGCTCGACACCAGCCACCAAGACCTGTAGGCTTAGCGCTTCTCTCGACTCAAGATCTTCTGCAAGTTCTTCAAGGCTTGTTCAAAATTTCGCGTGACGGTGCGTTTCATC
>CAYQOI010000214.1:0-6400 GCA_964419085.1 uncultured Cytophagia bacterium
TCCTCGCCGCGACGACCCAGGAGTGAGAAGACCGTGCCCAGAGTCTTGTTCCTCATGCCAACCAGAACCTACCGCGCTCGCGCGTTTTTGGCCGCAGCCGAAAAGCTCGGCATCGAGGCGGTGGTGGGTTCGGAACGACAACAAGCCTTGGAGCCTTTTACCGGAGGCACAACGGTCACCCTGAACTTTCAGTCCGTGGATGAAGCGGTGGAGCGACTGGTCCAATTCGCGCGGCAGCACCCCATCGACGCGATCATTCCGGTGGATGAAGACACCGCGGTGCTGGCCGCAGCCGCGTCCCGGGCTCTGGGGTTACGGCACAATTCGGTGGCTGCCGCGCTCGCGGCGCGGGAAAAGCACCGCATGCGACAGTTGCTGCGTGCGCACAACATCCCTGCCCCGGAGGCGAAGCTTCTGCCCGTGGACGCGGAACCCGCGAAGGTGGCTGAAACCGTCGAGTTTCCTTGTGTGCTGAAACCGATCTTTCTGGCCAGCAGTCGCGGCGTCATTCGGGCCGACAGCGCGGCAGAGTTCATCCGGGCGTTTGAACGCCTCACCGCGATTCTGGCCGAACCCGAAGTCAAAAGACGCGGCGGCGCCCTCGCTGAAACGATTCTTGTGGAGCCCTACATTCCGGGAGAGGAGGTTGTGCTGGAGGGGCTGCTCACCGCAGGCCGGTTGAAGGTGCTGGCTATTTACGACAAACCGGATCCGCTGGAGGGGCCGTATTTCGAGGAAACTATCTATGTTACCCCCTCGCGCCAGCCGGAGGCTGTGCAGAAGCGCGTCGCGGAAGGGGTCTCGGCGGCCGCGGCGGCCATGGGCATCCGGCACGGACCCGTGCATGCGGAGCTGCGCATCAACGACCGGGGAGTTTGGGTCATCGAAATCGCGGCGCGCTCCATCGGTGGACTGTGCGCCAGCACCCTGCGGTTTGGACGCGATATTTCGCTGGAAGAACTGATCATCCGGCATGCTCTGGGGGATGACGTGGAGGGAATCCAACGGGAAGCTCAGGCCGCGGGAGTGATGATGATTCCGATTCCGCGCGCGGGAATTCTGGAGGAGGTGCTGGGCCTTTCAGAGGCGTTGAAGGTGGAAGGCGTCGAGGACGTGAAGATCACCATCCCGCGCAGCCAAAAGGTTGTGCCGCTGCCGGAAGGCGATCGCTATCTCGGGTTTATCTTTTCACGCGGCCAAACACCGGAAGAGGTAGAGTCGGCGCTGCGTACCGCGCACCGGCGCCTGACGTTCGTGATCGTCTGATTTCGTTACTTCGCCGGCTGGTAGTAGGGATTCTTGCCGCCGGCGTGATCGGTGACATCCATGACGCCTTTGAGTTCCGGCACGGCTTCTTTGAGCATCACTTCCACACCCTGCTTGAGGGTCACGTCGACCATGCCGCAACCCTGACACCCCCCACCGAATCGCAGGTAGGCGATGTCGTCTTTTACATCCACCAATGACACATGCCCGCCGTGCATGGCCACGCCGGGATTGATCCGGGTTTCGAGGATGCGCTGCACCTTTTCGGCCACAGGCCCCTTGGGGACCGGCGGTCCCGCCATCTTGGGATTGGTGATCTTGAAGCCGCTCTCATTCAAGCCTGAGACGTAATCGACGATCGCGCCGTCCAGAAATGGCGCGCTCTGGGGATCGATATAGATTTTGAATTCGCCGAGATCGATGACCTTGTCCGCCGGATGGTCTTGTCCCGGCTCTACGAAGGCCAGCCCGTATTCCACCGAAAGCGGTGTAGCCCCGCGTCTTGCGGTCACACGCAATCCCTGACCCTGCCGATTCTCTTGTTCCAGGATCGAGAGAAACTTGTTCTTGGCGGTGTCTGTGACGGTTATCATGTTTCCTCCAGCTTAACCATCTGTAAAAAGTATACAGTTTTCTGCCCCAAAAAGCAAGCGCTTTCTGGCCTTTCATTCCTTCAAAGAACCAAACTGGTCCTCTCTGGGTTCCGCTCAGCAGAACCAATCTTCTGTGAGGCGAGGCGTGTGACCATTTTGACCACACGAGTGGGAAAAGCCCGCCATTTCACTCACAGACGCCGGGAAGGCCACCTGTCGCAGTTGCTCGTAGAGCTGTCGCTCCGAGCAACCTTTTGCGATACCCTGCGCCAGAGTCCGGGAGACTTGGGCGTACAGGGCGTCGATTTCCGGGTCGGGATGCCGCCACTCGTACAGGAGCGCTTTCTCGTCGAAGGCCACGATGCTTTCCTGCACGCGGGGGTCCTGCAGCAGACTGGAGCCGGGCGGCAGCAGGAGCCGGATGGTGAGCTGAATGGGAGCGACCTGGTCGTGCAATTCGTGCCGGTCGATGAAGCGAAAGAGCTGCCGGTAATCTTCCAGGGTGGTCCAGGGGGTGAACGGGATGAAAGACGGCCGCAACGCGATGCCGGCTGTGCGGGTGAGCCGCAGCGCGACCTCGACGTCCGCGGCGGTGTGGCCTTTGTCCAAATGCGCCAGAATCTCATCGTTCAACACCTCCACCGCGGAGGTGATGAAGAGACAACCCTGCTTGCGGAAATGCGACAGGAGGTCTTTGTGCCGCAGGAGGTGCTCGATCTTGGCGGTGAAGTCGAATGTCAGCGCCGGATGCCGGCGGTGCATTTCGTCCACCACGGCTGCGCTGTGCTTCACCGCGTTGAGGAAATCCGGATCGCCGAAGGTGATGTGCTCTGCCCCGCTTTCCACGAGTTGCTCGATGTCTGCCAGGACGACCTCCCGGGGGACAAGCCTGAGCTTTCCCCGGTAGACCGGCGTGATGGGACAGTGCAGGCAGCGATGGGCGCACCCGCGGCTGGCTTCCACATACCCCACCTGGGACTGCCGGCTGTCGTTGAGCAGATGCGCGTACCGTTCCAGAGGAGGCAGCAGGTCTCGTTTAGGCAGAAGGAAACTCTGGCGTCCCAGAAAAACTCCCCCGGCGTGGGTGTGAGAGATGACGCCTTCTGCAGGGACAGGTCCACCATTTTGCAGCGCGTGCGCCAATTGCGCAAGCCCGCGCTCGAACTCGCCCCCAACCACAAAGTCGATCCCGCGACGGAGAAGCTGTTGGGCGTGCAGCCCGGCGTAGAGTCCGTAGAAACAGATGTGGCATCTCGGGTTGAGCTTGCGGACGCGCTCTGCTGCCCGCAGCGCCAGCTGCAGCGCGGTGTGCATGGGAGTGGAAAACGCCACCAGGTGGGCTTCTCCGGCGAGCGTGTCATCGAATGGCTGCACAGAGAGGTCCAGACAGGAGACGTCGCACCCCGCCTGCGCCAGGTGTGCGGCGGGCGAGGCCAGGTTGAGCGGCTGATGGCCCAACTCGTAGGTTGCGATCAAAAGAACCCGCACGCCGGCTCAGCCCCCGATCTGATACATTTCGACCTTGCGGTCCGGTGGGTTTTTCCCCTGGCTGAAACGCACTTCCGAGTAGCGGTCGGTCCTGGCCTGCCACAAGGTCCGCAGGAGGTCCAGCAGCTCCTCGTCAGACGCGCCCTGGCGCATGGGCGTTTTGAGGTCCAGGCCATCGGTGGCGAACAGGCAGGTGTAGACCTTGCCGTCTGCCGAGAGCCTGGCACGAGTACAGGTCTGGCAAAAGGGCTGGGTCACCGATGCGATCACGCCGAATTCACCGGAACCGTCGAGAAAACGAAAACGGTTGGCCACTTCGCTCCGGTTGTCTTTCTCCACGGCTTCGACGCGATACTTAGCGGAGATCGTCTTCACGATCTCTTGGGCGGAGATCACCTCTTCCATTTTCCAATCATTCAAATTGCCCACATCCATGTACTCGATAAAACGCACGATGAAGCCTTTTTCTCTGGCGAACCGGAGCAGGGGCAGGATCTCTTCCTGGTTGACGTTCCTCTGGATGACCGAGTTGAGCTTGATGGGAGTGAACCCGAGTCGCGCGGCCGCGTCGAGACCGGCAAAGACCCGGTCGATGTCTAGATGTTTGCCCGCCATCTTCTTGAACAGGCGCGGGTCGAGCGTGTCGAGGCTCACCGTGACCCGCTTCAGACCGGCGTGCTTGAGGGCTTCGGCCTTCTCCGCGAGAAAGTAGCCGTTGGTGGTGAGCGCGAGGTCCTGGATCTCTGGAATGGCCGCGAGCATGGAGATGAGTTTATGGAGTTCCTGGCGCAACAGCGGTTCCCCACCGGTCAACCGGATCTTTTTGACCCCAAATGTGGCGAACAGCCGCGCCAACCGTGCGATTTCTTCGAACGTGAGGATCTTTTCTCTGGCGAGAAACTCGTACTTGTGCCCGAAAATTTCCTCCGGCATGCAGTAGTGACAGCGAAAGTTGCACTTGTCGGTCACGGAAATGCGCAGGTCGTGCAGCGGACGATTTAGCGTGTCGGAAAGCATCGTGCGCTCTCTACAGGTTCGCAATGATCGCGTCGGTCAGTTCTGCGGTGGATGCGTTTCCGCCGAGATCGCGGGTCAGGGTTTTTCCTTCCCGGGTGACCCGGTGCACCGCTTCCCGAATTCTATCCGCCGTGGAATCCATGCCCAGGTGGCGCAGCATCAACAGGCTGCTGAAGATCACGGCGATGGGATTGGCGATGCCCTTGCCCGCGATGTCGGGTGCGCTGCCGTGCACCGCTTCGAACACCGCGTACTCCTGACCGATATTTGCGCCGGGCACCATGCCGAGGCCGCCCACCAGGCCCGCGCAGAGGTCGGAAACAATGTCGCCGTACAGATTGGTCAGCACTAGGATGTCGAAGCGCGCGGGATTGAGCACCAGTTGCATGGCCAGGTTGTCCACGATGACCTGCTGGTACTCGATGTCCGGGTAGCTCTCGGCGACTTTTTCGCAGCACTCGAGGAACAGCCCGTCGCTGAGTTTCATGATATTGGCTTTGTGTACCGCAGTCACCTTCTTCCGGTTTCGCTGCCGCGCGTACTCAAACGCAAAGCGCGCGATCTTGAGCGAGGCTTCCTTTGTGATGATTTTCATGCTTTCGGTCACGCCCGGAGCGACGATGTGTTCGATGCCGGAATAGAGGTCTTCGGTGTTTTCGCGGATCACCACCAGATTGACATCCTCGAAGCGTGACTGAATGCCCGGCACGTTGCGGACCGGACGCAGGTTGGCGTAAAGGTCCAGGCGACGCCGCAGTTCCACATTCACGCTGGCAAACCCTTTGGCCACGATGGTGGTCAGCGGTCCTTTGAGCGCGACCTTGTTGCGTTTGATGGACTCGATCACTTCATCGGGCAGCGGCTTGCCGTATTTTGACACGACGCCGATGCCGGCTTCCACCGGCTCCCATTCGATTTCCGCGCCGGCTGCTTCCAGAACCTTTACCGCAGCCCCTGTGACCTCGGGACCGATTCCATCCCCCGGGATAAGCGTCACCTTTTTCGACATCTTCTACCTCGCTTGCAAGACTCCACCATTTCACGGATTTGTGGGTCTGATCTCGATTTCGCTCACCATCGCCCGCTGTGGCAGCTTGAGCGCATCCACGATGGTTTGCGCCACGTCTTCTTTCTGCAAGACTTTCTCCCTGTTTGGCTTCGGCAGAGACGGATGCTGAAAGAAGTGGGTGGCCACGGAGCCGGGACACACCGCGATCACCCGCACACCCGCGTCCCGTTCCTCGAGCATCAGGCATTTGGAGAACGCCAGCACGCCCCATTTGGTGGCCGCGTACCCGGCTCCGCCCACGAACGCGTTCTTGCCGGCGAGCGAAGCCACGTTCACCACCGCGCTTTCGGACTTTTTCTTCAGATGGGGGAGCGCTTCCCGGGTACAGAGGAACATGCCGCGCAGATTCACCTCGAACATCTCGTCCCAATCGTGCGTCGAGAGTTTCTCCACCCGGCCGAATCTCCCCACGCCTGCGTTGTTCACCAGCACATCCAGTCCGCCGAATTTTTCCACCGCGGTCTGGACCAGATTCTTGATATGGCTTTCCCGGGACAGGTCGGCCTCGATGGCAAAAGCCTTGCGCCCCAGGTTGCCGATTTCTTTGGCTACCCTCTGCAAGTCGGGCATGGAGCGCGCCGCCAGAACGACATTTGCCCCTTCTCGGGCCAGCGCCAGGGCAGTCGCCTGCCCGATGCCGCGGCTCGCACCGGTCACCAGAGCGGTTTTGTTTCGCAAATCCATCTTCACCTCGATTGCTTCAAAAGCGTACATTCTGCAAGAGATTCATGACCAACAGCGCGGCAAAGAACACCAGCACCAAAACCAGCAGCGCGATACCGGCCACGATGCCCAGCATCGAGAGCAAATCCTTGCCCGCGTCGCTATCCCGTGCGTGCCGGTTGCGGAAAAAGGTGGTGTCGTACAACAGCTTTCCCGCGAAGATCACGAACAGCACCACGCCGGCGGCGACCCGCACAAAGTCGATGGGACCCTGAGCGGCCTGCTGCACCGGCCAAAGCAGCCA